>CAZJNP010000495.1:0-2913 GCA_964547355.1 uncultured Calditrichaceae bacterium | reverse complement strand
GGTACATTGCACCGGCTCTGGAAATTATGAACGGCAAAAAAAACGATTTTGGCACCTCTCTGGTGTTTTTGGAAATCAACGGCACTTTGCGGGGATATTTTTTACTGGAAAGCACTTATCGTCCGGGTTTGAAGAAAACGTTGTCCCGCCTGAGGAAGCGGTTTAAAATATTTATGGTAACCGGAGATTTCCCGGGGGAGAAGAAAAAACTGCGGGAATTTTTTGATGACGAGAGGCAGCTCTACTTTGAACAATCCCCGTATGACAAGCTGGAAATGGTTAAGAAACTGCAACGGGAAGGGGAAACCGTTTTGATGATCGGCGACGGTCTAAACGATGCCGGAGCACTGAAACAAAGCGATGTGGGCATTTCGATTGCGGAAGATGTGAATACGTTTACACCCGCCAGTGACGCCATTTTAGAAGCGGAGAGATTTCCACAGCTCAGCGGTTTTATGCAATTTGCAAGATACAGTTTGCGGATCATTCTGATTAGTTTTGTCCTTTCTTTTCTTTATAATTTTATCGGGTTGTCTTTTGCGGTGCAGGGGAAGTTATCTCCGCTTATTGCAGCGGTACTGATGCCCATTAGTTCGATTTCGGTGGTACTGTTTACCACCGGCTCCACAACCATCTTGGCCAGGAGAATGGGCTTCTTGGGTTCTTTACAGAAAGGAAGGACCACAGGTTGAGTGTGATTTATGTTTTAATCATGATAAGCTTATTGATGGCCGGAGGATTTTTAATGGCCTTTTTGTGGGCGGTAAAAAGCGGTCAGTTTGACGACCGTCATACGCCGGCCATGCGCATGCTTTTTGACGATCATAAGGTGAACGATTCCGAAGAGGGCGAGGAGGCAAAATGAACGGACACAACGGGAAATCATCAGCTGACTGTAAAAGGAAGGACGCTTTGTCCCGGAAGTTTATCCATACATATTTTGAGAAACGATTAGGTAAAAAGGAGAAAAAAGGAGTATTTTATGGCTGAACTGGAGACTTTTTATTACGACAATAAAATTGTTCGTAATTTTACGTTTGCTACGGTATTCTGGGGCGTGGTGGCCATGTTGGTTGGCCTGCACATTGCGCTTGAGTTGTACCTTCCGTCTTTAAATTTTGGTATTGCGGCTGTGACGTTCAGCCGACTTCGTCCTTTACATACCAATGCGGCAATTTTTGCCTTTGTGGGGAATGGGATTTTTATGGGGGTCTATTATTCCCTGCAGCGTTTAATGAAAGCGCGCATGTACAGCGACTTGCTGAGCAAAATTCATTTTTGGGGCTGGCAGCTGATCATCGTCCTTGCCGCAATCACCATTCCTCTTGGGATTACCACCGGTAAAGAATATGCCGAGTTAGAATGGCCGATTGATATCCTGATCACGCTCATCTGGGTTGTTTTTGGCGTTAATATGATCGGAACCATCCTGAAACGCCGGGAACGCCACATGTACGTGGCCGTCTGGTTTTATATTGCCACCTTTGTAACCGTTGCTGTTTTGCATATTGTCAATTCAATTGAAATTCCGGTGACATTCTGGAAGAGTTATCCGGTGTACGCCGGCGTTCAGGATGCGCTGGTGCAGTGGTGGTATGGCCACAACGCGGTGGCTTTCTTTTTAACCACACCTTATCTCGGACTGATGTACTACTTTTTGCCCAAGGCGGCCGATCGACCGATTTATTCCTACCGGTTGTCCATTGTTCATTTTTGGGCGTTGATCTTTATCTATATCTGGGCTGGTCCGCATCATCTATTATACACGGCGCTTCCAGATTGGCTACAGTCTCTGGGCACGGTGTTTTCGCTGATGCTGATTGCGCCTTCCTGGGGCGGTATGTTAAACGGCTTGTTAACCTTACGCGGTGCCTGGGATAAAGTGCGCAACGATCCCATTTTGAAGTTCATGGTGGTGGCAGTGACCGCTTACGGTATGGCCACGTTCGAAGGTCCAATGATGGCCGTAAAGAGCATTAACGCCCTTTCGCACTACACCAACTGGACCATCGCCCATGTGCATGTGGGCACTCTGGGCTGGAACGGCTTTCTGACCTTTGGCATTTTATACTGGCTGGTTCCAAAGCTTTACCGCACCAAACTACACTCCGTGCGTATGGCGAATCTGCACTTCTGGATTGGTTCTCTGGGAATCATTTTCTACGTGATCCCCATGTGGTGGGCCGGCGTCACCGAGGGGCTGCTCTGGAAACAGTTTACCGCGGAAGGCTTATTAAAATACCCGCTTTTTCTGGAAACAGTTACGCAAATCATTCCCATGTATATTCTGCGGTCCGTTGGGGCGCTGTTGTATTTTACCGGCGCGTTGATTATGACTTATAATTTAATTCTGACTATAAAAGGTGCCACCCTGGAAGCAAACGAAAAAGCACAAGCTCCAGCTCTGGTAAAAGCACAACCGGCGCTCGGATCGGGCGAGTACAAACACCGCTGGATCGAAAGACGACCGGTTCAGTTTATCATCTGGGCTACGGTCGCTATCCTGATCGGTTCCGCTATCGAGTTAATTCCCATGTTACTGGTTAAATCCAATGTGCCGAGTATCGCTAGCGTTAAACCGTATACACCATTGGAGCTTCAGGGTCGCGATATCTACATCCGGGAGGGATGCTATACCTGTCATTCTCAAATGATCCGGCCCTTCCGCTCGGAAACGGAACGCTATGGCGAGTATTCTAAAGCCGGTGAATTCGTGTATGATCATCCGTTCCAGTGGGGGTCTAAACGCACCGGGCCCGATCTGCACCGGATCGGCGGTAAGTATCCCGATGCCTGGCATTACAATCATATGATAGATCCGGAATCCATGTCGCCCGGCTCGATCATGCCTCCGTTTCCGTGGCTGGTAACGGACGATCTGGATATTTCCAGCACGCCGGCAAAACTTAAAGC
>CAZJNP010000494.1:0-2920 GCA_964547355.1 uncultured Calditrichaceae bacterium | reverse complement strand
CATCATACACAGCGCCCGCTACGCGGTCGCATTTACCGGCGCCGGATTGTCCGTGGAATGCGGCTTACCGCTGTTTGGCGGGTGGCCGGAATTTGATCCCCGGATTCTGGATTTAAACTATTTTAGCCAGGATCCGGCAAACAGTTGGCAGGAAATCAAACGTCTGCTTTACGATTTTTACGATTCCGCACAGCCGGGGAAAGGACATCAAGCCCTTTCCCTGATGCAAGAACAGGGCTTGTTGAAAAGTATCATCACCTTAAACATCGATGAACTCCATCAGAAAGCCGGCAGCGAAAAGGTGTTTGAGGTTTGTGGCACCCGACGGCGCTTGATATGTTTGAGCTGTGGAGCAAAATATGCAACGGATGAAATTGGGCTGGAGCATTTACCGGCAACGTGTCCGGCCTGTGGCGGAATTTTAAAGCCGGAAATCCAGTTTTACAACGATATGGTGCCGGATCCCGAGTACAAAGAGGGGTTAAAAGAAGCGAACCGGGCAAGGGTTTTACTGGTTATTGGGGTTTCCGGTCAAATTATTCCAGCCGGATTTATTCCCATGCTGGTAAAAAGGAAACGTCGGGCCACCATCATCGAAATTAATACCCAGAAAACCAGGTACACGGATGAAATCACAGACATTTTCATTCAGCAACCGGCAGCCCGGGCATTGGAAGAATTGCTCAGTGCTTTGGAGATAAAAAATCAGGACAAAGTAAATGGTCATTAGGCAAGCACTGGGTTTTTTATTCCTGGGAGGCAGAACAGTTCGGGGTTTGAGGTTGGATTTCCGTTTGTTCCGGGTTCTGGTCATGAAGCCCTGATGGCATGTACTTTCCCCTGATTGTTGCCATGCCGCTATTAAAACGGAAACTGTATCTGTATGCACCACCTATATATTGGGAACTGCTCAAATTTTAGTTGGTTTTGACTATTTTATAGGTATTTCAAACTACTAATTGGTTAAATAGTCTTTATTCCAAACGTTTTTCATGATGATGTTTCAGACATTGCGTCTGGGCCATACAGTATCCGATGTTAAATAATTTGCTGGGAAGAATATAAATCACGCGGTTTTTTTATATCAGGTTTTGGAATAATTTAGAGCAGTATGACGTCGTTAGAAAATACGCTCTTTATTCACAGTATTTCAATCAATTAATATTTGCAAATCCTTTGCCATCTTGCTATATTTAACATTTGTGCGGATTAAAGTGGGACCTGGGTGCCCACTTTTTTATTATATGGAAGATTTATGGATTTAAAAGAAAAGTTAATAGAAATTGTCAGGCCGATTTGTTCGGATCAGAACCTTTACCTGATAGAGGTGAGGGTGCGGGGAGATCGGCGAAATCCGGTTTTTGAGGTGTTTGCAGACAGCGAACGGGGTATTACGCTTGGTGAATGCGAACGGCTCAGTCGTATGATTCAGGACGAACTGGATATGGATGAGAGCTTTCGCGGTAATTATCGGCTGAATGTGTCTTCACCGGGCATCGATCATCCTCTGACGGAAAATTGGGAATTTAAAAAGAATCTGGGTAAAATAGTGCGCGTGACTTATGAAGAAAAAGACCAAACAAAGGAAATCGAAGGCACATTAAAGGATTTTTCCGATCAAACGTTGGTCATCGGGCAGGAACAGAAAACGGTCGAGATCGAACGCCAGCATATTATCCGGGTAAAAGTCAAAATTCAATGGTAAAATTTTGGAGGAAATGAAAACGTCATGAATAGCGAGATCATAGAAGCTATCACCCAGTTGGCCAAAGATAAACGAATCGATAAGGAAAATTTACGGGATATCCTGGAAAATATCTTTATCTCCATGATTCAAAAACGATATGGAACAGCTGAGAATTTTGACGTCATTGTAAATATTGACAAAGGTGATATAGAAATCTATCAGGAAAAAACAGTGGTCGAAAATGTGGAGGACCCGGTCAGGGAAATTGACCTGGAATCGGCCCGCAAGATCGATCCGGACGCTGAAATTGGCGAAGAAATTGTAGAAGTCATTGACCCGGCGCAGTTTGGCCGGCGATTGATTGTTTCCGCCAAGCAGAATCTGAATCAGAAAATTCGTGATTTTGAGCGCGAGCTGATCGTAGAAGAATACAAGAACCGTGTGGGCGAAATCATCATCGGCGATATTCACCAGATCCAGAAGCGCGGTGCTTATATTTATCAGGACAAGACCGAAGTGTATCTGCCGCGTGAAGAACAGATTCCTAACGAGCGGCTGCGACGTGGACAAACCATCCGTTGTCTGGTTAAAGAGGTGGGTAACAAAGGTAAAGGCCCTGAGATCATCGTCAGTCGTGCCGACAAACAATTTTTAGTGCGCCTGTTCGAGCTGGAAGTGCCGGAAATTTACGATGGGATCGTTGAGATCAAAGCCGTAGCCCGCGAACCGGGAGAACGGTCTAAAATCGCGGTCGAATCGATCGATCGCCGCATCGACGCGGTGGGCGCCTGTGTAGGAATGAAAGGTGTGCGCATTCAGGCCATCGTACGTGAGTTGAATAACGAAAAAATCGATATCATCAATTACACCTCGGAGCCGGAAATCTTTATTGCCCGGGCGCTAACACCGGTAAAACCCATCCGGGTCATTGTTAATCCCGAGGAAAAAATCGCCGTGGCTATCATCGAGGATTCCCAGATGTCCCTGGCCATTGGCAAGGGCGGGCAAAATTTGCGTCTGGCTTCCGAACTCACCGGATATCAGATCGAACCCGTCAAGGAATCCGAGTACTATGAAGAGAGTAAAAAAGCGGAAAGCCGGGCGATTGAAGAAATCGATGAACTTCCTGAGAACCTGAGACGCAAACTGCTGGATGCGGATGTAATCAATGTTCAGGAAGTGCTTGAGCTTGGCAAGGAAGGTTTATTGGAAATACAGGGCATTGGTCCCAAA
>CAZJNP010000493.1:0-2921 GCA_964547355.1 uncultured Calditrichaceae bacterium | reverse complement strand
AAATCGATCATGATGAACAAGTGGATTTTAAAATTTTTTATTGCTAATTGAGAAAAATCTTCTCTATATTTATATGTCAGATTTGTTTTGTCTTTATTTACTTTTTTAAATATTCATTCAAGGATGGAAGTTTTGGAACCGATCGGCGTGTTGATTCTTCCATCGTCTGAATATGACTTACACATTAGGCAATATTTCGGCACGGGAATGAAACGATTCATTTATCAAGAATCAATCTTGTCACAACACAAAAACATGGATCGTTTTTGCCGCCTTCACATTAAGATATGTCTATAACGGATGCCCACTACTCTTTTGTCCGGAAGACAGATTGATCATCCATTGAAATCGCTTCACTAATTAAGAAACAATTAGGGGTTTTTGGATGCGCCCAAAGATTATCCCGCACACACTGATCCTTATGATCTGGCTGCTTTATTACGGACATGCTGCTAACGGCAAAACAACCTTCGATCGTTTGCAAATAAAAAGTCTTTCTTTCAATACACCCGTTCAATGCATCTACCAGGATCATTTAGGGTTTATGTGGTTCGGAACATGGAATGGGTTGTACAAATATGACGGTTATGATATCACCATTTATAAAAACGATCCCAATAACACCAATACCATCAGCGACGATATCATCACAGCCATATTAGAAGAGATTCATCCTGCTTCAACAGGAAAAAGATATTTATGGGTGGGTACACGCTACGGAGGATTGAATCGCTTTGATCCGGAAAAGGAAATCTGGACTCATTATCAGTATGACCCGCAGGATAGCTGCAGTTTGAGCCATAATACAATTCTTTCCATCATCGAAGATAACTCAGGATCGCTCTGGATAGGCACAGGCGGTGGCGGTTTAAACAAGATGAACAAGAAAACCGGCGGCTTTTCCAGATTTGACTCACCGGATTTGAGCAGCGGAGTCGTTTTAACGCTACAGGAGGATCATTCGGGTGCCTCTAAAAATAATCCGGCTATTTGGCTCGGAACCGCCAACGGACTTAACAAATACAAACCGAAGCGAAATATAACTACATTTTTTAAATATGACTTTAGGCCCTCCCCCATTAAAGCGCTGCTTGAAGATCATCTCGGAAGATTGTGGATCGGTTTGCGTAATGGTCGTTTAATCGGATTCGATAAGGAAACCAACCGCTATGTCCATTTTCCTCCTCCCTGCCCGTCGTTATCTGATAAAATAAATATGTGTTTGGTAGAGGACCATAATCACATTTTATGGGTAGGAACCGATGCCGGATTGCATTTATTAAAACCAAAAAATTTTGCACCGGAATTACTTTACACATTTAAACACAACCCAATAAATGTGAACAGTCTTAAGAGCGACATTATCCTTTATCTGTACGAAGACCGGGGCGGTGTTATGTGGATTGGAACGGTCTCCGGCGTAAATCGAATCGACTTAAAAAAGAAAAGATTTCAACTCTATCACCACCGTCCGGGCGTTCGCAACAGCCTGAGTCATAATTATATTAAAACAATTCATGAGGACCGTCATGGCAATCTCTGGGTAGGCACCTGGTGCGGCGGTTTAAATCTCCTAAACCGTCAAAGACAAGAATGGACAACCATCAGGCATAGTGTTCGTGATTCTTTCGGTCTCTCTTCGGACAAAATCCACACGATTTTCGAAGATAAAAACGGTTCCATCTGGATCGGTACCAACGCCGGCCTGGATATATTTAACCCGAAAACCGCAAAATTCACACATCTCACACATCACCCAAAAGATTCTAAAAGTATCGGTCATAATTCTGTATACGCCATCTGTCAGGATAAAGACGACTATATCTGGATTGGCACTTTTTCCGGCACGCTTAATCGATACAATCCCAAAAACAAGCGCATCGAACACTTCCGGCATTCCCCTTACGATCCCTATTCTTTTCCAATATGCAGTGGTGTTTTCACCATTTTCGAAGATTCCTCTCACCGGCTCTGGTTCGGTACGGCCGGGGGTGGATTAGCGCGTCTTGATCCGGAATATAAAGAACAAGGAAAGTTTATGATCTATCAAAATGAGAAAGGCAATCGCTGCAGCCTGCTGCACAACAGAGTCTATGTTATTTATCAGGATCGTACGGGAACTATCTGGGTGGGTACTCAGAAGGGATTAACTCGTCTTGATTTTTTAGATAAAAACAGAATCGCGTTTATTAATTTCCCGAAAATAAACGGTTCCTCCGTTTTAGGAATTGAGGAGGATCGTCAGGGAAATCTCTGGTTAAGCGGAAGCGAAGGTATTTTAAAATTCAACCCGAGAACAAAATCTATCCGGAGATACGACCAGAATGACGGCCTGCCCGGTGGTAGCTTTTTTAGAGGTTCCTGCTTGCAAAGCCGAATAGACGGGCGTATGTATTTTGGCGGTACCAAAGGAATCGTCCTTTTTAACCCCAATGAGATTACAGATAATCCACATATTCCCACCGTCGTACTCACCTATTTTAAGTTATTTAACGAAACCGTTCCGATTCAAAGCAGTTTTAGGGAGCGCAGCTCTTTACATTCCACTAAAATATTTACACTTCCTAAATCCATTGTTTATACCAACAAAATAATTCTAACCCATCAGCAAAACTTCTTCTCTTTCCGGTTTGCGGCGCTTGATTTCTCCTGCCCGGAAAAGAATCAGTACAGATATTTTATGGAAGGGTTTAACAAGGAGTGGATCAATAATGGCAATAGTCGGGAAGCCACGTTCACCAATCTGGACCCGGGAGAATATACTTTTAGCGTAAAGGGTTCGAACAATGACGCCACCTGGAACGAAAACGACGCATCGATTAAAATTATCATTCTTCCTCCCTGGTGGCAAACCTGGTGGTTCCGGCTGATTGTTAGTTTGTTTTTTATAAGTTTGATTATATTCGTACACTATTTAAGAG
>CAZJNP010000492.1:0-2921 GCA_964547355.1 uncultured Calditrichaceae bacterium | reverse complement strand
GGCAAAGAGTAACGTTTTTTGACAGGATAACCACGATTAAACGTAGAAAAAACCGGATCCTGTTTTTCCTGTGAATCCTGTTCACAAAGACCTAAATCATTACGATAACACCCGGCTCAAGTCTTCACGCATCCCCGTTCCGATCGATGTGCCCGCTATGGATGCGGTCGTGCCCGGGACTAATTAATATTTGATTTTCAAGGAAATTTTTGCCATTTTTCCAGCCGTCCAACATTTCAGCACAAGGAGACCCATTGATGGCTGATTTAATCAGTAAGCTGCGCAGCACACTGCAATACAATCTGGAAAACGCCCGCAAGAATGCCCAGGCCTTACGTGAAATGGCTGAGGAGTACAGCTACATCGCCCGCCTGAAATTCGAATTACACCAGTTGCAAAGTTCAAAAAAGAAAAAACTCACCCTGTTGGGAGAAACCGTTTTCCCTTACCTGAGAGAAAACAACATCGACGGCTTGAAAACCCATGAAACACTGGCCGTTCTAGTGGATGAAATCAAAAATCTACAGAACCAGATCGATTTAGTCCGTAAAGCCATTGACCGCATGGCGGAAAAAGAAGATGAACCCGTGGATACCGACGCCCTGAGGGAGCAGATCAACGATCTGGAGGAGGAAATCGAGAACCGCCTTCAGGACCTGAAGGTGGTTAAGGAAACCATTGAGAAAAAAACGAAAAAAAAGGATAATTGAAATAAGCGTATAATTTTTGTAAATTAACCATTGCCGTTAGGGGTGTTCCCAATCAATGGGACTGAGAACATACCCTTTGAACCTGATCTGGATAATACCAGCGTAGGGAAACGGCGAGCCGATCTTAATTTTTTCATTCCCTTTTTCCGCTCGTCCGCCCCTCACTGATATTTCCGGATTGCTAAAATTGAACAACCATTAATCCTTTAATGAGTGAGGTGGTTTCGATGTTTCACACTTCTTTTTCAAAAATTCTGATACTGCTATTACTAATCTCTTTACCGGTATTAGGCAGCGATCGGTTTAATCTAAACGGCGTGGTCAAAGCCCGCGCGACCGGCGAATATTTGAGCGGCGCCAATGTGTATCTGGAAGGCACAACCATTGGCGCTTCCACCGACGAAGACGGATATTTTCATCTGCACCAGATTCCGGCCGGAACTTACACCCTGGTAACCAGCTACATCGGGTACAGCGTTCAGAAGCATAAAATCGATTTATTCAAAGACACCACGTTGACGATTGTATTGTCTCAGGAAGTGATTGACGGCCCGCTGGTAAGTGTGGTAGCTACTCGCGCCCGAGAACGCGTTTCCCCGGTTACTTTTTCCGACGTGGATCAGCAGGAATTAATGCTCACTTACACCACTCAGGATGTCCCGGAGGTGCTATCCGAACTTCCTTCCACCATGTTCTATTCCGAAGGAGGCAGCGGTCTGGGTTACAACTACATCTCCATTCGCGGATTTGGCCAGCGGCGCATTTCCGTAATGGTAAACGGCGTGCCCCAAAACGATCCGGAAGATCACAACACGTACTGGGTGGATTTCCCTGATTTACTGGCCAACGTGCAGAGCATTCAGGTGCAGCGCGGCGCCGGCAGCGCCTTTTACGGCCCGGCGGCCATCGGCGGTTCCATCAATATCCTGACCAATTATTTCTCTCCGCAGCGTCAGTTTAAGGCCTCCTTTGGCTACGGTTCCTTCAATACAAAAAAATTGTCCATGTCCTACAATACAGGATTGATCAACAAGCGCTTTGTGTTGTTCGGCCGCTTTTCAAACATAAAAACCGACGGTTATCGGGAACGGGCGTGGATTAATTTTTGGAGCTACTTCCTGGGCGCGGCATATTATGGAGACAAACAGAACCTGCGCATCCATTTTTACGGCGGCCCCATCGAAGACGGACTGGTTTACACCGGACTGCCCAAATTCGCCAATGAGGATGAAAATCTGAGAAGAAAAAACTTCAGCTACTGGGGAGTGAACGAGGCGGGCGATTCATTGGCTTATTTCGCGGACCGCCGCAAGGATGAAATCGAGAACTTCAACCAGCCACACCTGGAGCTTCTTCACGAACTTAAACTGAGCGATCAGGTCACTCTGAACAATACGGCCTTTTACATTCGAGGCTACGGCTTCTTCGATTACGACGGAAGCTGGGGAACGCCCGAATATTTCCGTCTGACGCCCGACTATGGCTACAAAGTGACCGAAATCCCTTCGGACGCCCTGATTCGCGCCTACGTGGACAATAATCAGGTAGGCTGGCTGCCGCAGTTGACCTGGCGCAAGGGCAAAGACGAAATGGTCTTCGGAGCCGAACTGCGTTTTCACCGCTCCCTGCACTGGGGACGCCTGCAGAAAGGAACCGGTCTGCCGGATGAGGTGGTCGGCGACGGTGCCCGGCACTATTATGAATACAAAGGGCAAAAAATCATCGCCTCCGTTTATTTTCATCAGAATTATCAGATTCGAAGAAATCTGATCTTTACCGGCGATTTGCAATTCAGCTATAAACAATACCGGTTGTTTGATGAAAAATATCTGGGCAACGATTTCACCGTTCCTTACCGGTTCTTAAATCCGCATCTGGGAGTCAATTATAATCTGAGCGCCACATCCAACGTATATTTCAGCGTGACCCGCACCACCCGCGAACCCCGGCTTAAGAATTATTACGACGCTGCCGAGGCCAGTACCCCGGCAGACTGGGGGCGGGTCGTTCCCCAATTCGAACTAAACGACGACGGCACGTATAATTATGACCAACCGCTGGTAAAGCCGGAAACCCTCTACGGTATGGAACTGGGGTATTCCTTTCGTGGCGAACAATTCCGCGGCAGCGTCAATCTGTTTTATATGGATTTCATGAACGAAATCATCAAAAAGGGCGGCGTGGATCGCTTTGGTCAGCCCATAACCGGCA
>CAZJNP010000491.1:0-2926 GCA_964547355.1 uncultured Calditrichaceae bacterium | reverse complement strand
AAAGCTAAACTAAACCCCACGGTCGGCTAGGAAGACTGCGATGACGAGAAAGGGCCACAGCTGGTGCAAGGTGACCAGGCCGCCCGAGACATTGTACAGGCTATCCGGGAATTTAACGCTTACAAAAAAGTGGATGTGCTGATCGTCGGCCGGGGCGGCGGTTCGCTGGAAGACCTGTGGCCGTTCAACGAGGAACAGGTAGCGCGCGCTATCTTTGAATCCGATTTACCCATCATCTCCGCAGTGGGTCATGAAATCGACTTCACCATTGCCGATTTTGTGGCCGATCTACGTGCGCCCACGCCTTCCGCTGCCGCGGAACTGGCTGTGCCCGATTACGTTCAATTAAAACAGCAGCTTTTGCAATGGCAGCAGCGGATGATTAATCTGCTGAAAACGCGTATTGGACACGCTAAAAACCGCGTGCAGGATTTGGCGCGCAGCTACGGGTTAAAGCGGCCTGAGGACATGATCCATCAATATATGATGCAGGTGGACGAGCTGGACGCAAAACTTAACCGGGCGGTTTCGCTCAGGATTAACACCTATTTTGAATTGGTCAAACAATTAAGTTTTCGTATAAACAACCTTGATCCGAAAAAAGTATTAGAAAGAGGTTACAGTATTTCGTACATTAACGGAAAAATCATCCGGGACATTTCGCAGGTTAAAGAAAAAGACGCTATGGAGACCCGGATCGCACACGGAAGGGTAACAAGTATTGTGAAACAGGTGCAAAAAGAGGAAACGCCCCGTGACAACTAAAAAGAAAATGACGTTTGAACAGGCGCTGACCCGACTGGAAGAGATCGTCGGACAGTTGGAATCCGGTGAAATCAGCCTGGAAGACAGTATTAAATCCTTTGAAGAAGGGAAAGAATTGGTTAAACTCTGTTTGTCTAAACTGGAACAGGCTGAGAAAAAAATCCAACAATTAGAGGCACGGACGGACGGCTCTTTTGAAGTCTCCTGAAGCCGAAGGAAAAAATTTTGCAGAACCAAAAAAAAACCATTGGCATTTTAGTCAATCCGCGAAAAAAGCAGGTCGGCGCGCCGCTGGATTCGCTGGACGAATGGATTTCGCTTTCCAATCCGAAGGCTGACTTTTTGCTGGGCACTTACCAGTCCACGTATTTACGCCCATCATACCGGCATCTGAAGATTCTGCAAGAGGAAGAAATCCTGCAACGGGCCGATTTACTGGTGACCTTGGGCGGAGACGGTACCATTTTGCGCACAGTACAGGTCGTCGGTGAAAAGGAAACCCCTATTTTGGGAGTGAATCTGGGCGGTCTGGGGTTTTTAGCCGAAACACCGCCCGAATTGCTGATCCCCAATCTTCAATCCTATCTGCGTGGAAAATACCTGGTGGAATCGCGCAAACTGCTGCAATGCCTGGTGGTGGATAGGGAAGAGCACTTTTTTGCCCTGAACGATTTTGTGTTCGACAAGGCCGGTTTTTCGCGCGTGATCGAAATTATCACCATGGTGGACGGCAGTTTGCTGAATTCATACATCGCAGACGCGTTGATTCTCTCCACGCCCACCGGTTCCACCGGTTATTCGCTTTCTGCCGGGGGACCGATTGTTTTGCCCGGTACAGAAGTGTTTATCATCAATCCCATTTGCCCCCATTCGCTCACCAATCGTCCGGTGGTGGTGCCGGACTCTGCTACGATTTCCATAAAAGTCTATACGGAACACAAGGAATTTTTCCTGTTCCGGGACGGCTTCAAGGTGGACAGCTATCCCAGCGGCACAAGTTTCGAATTAACCAAATCGTCGTTTTTTGTTAAGCTTGTCAAAGTTAAAAAACGCAGCTTTATCGAAACCCTGCGTAATAAACTGCACTGGGGAGAAGATTTTCGCAATAAAAACCGCTGGTCGTATCAGAATCTGAAATAGATCCTAATTGAAAATTGGTATTGATTATTGGATATTCAAAGGTCAAATTTCAATATCCAACATCCAATATTCAATTTCCAATGTTCATTTTTTAAATGCTGAATATTGGTTATTGGATATTCGGCGTGTAATGTTTGCAGGGAATAACTGTCATGGAAATCATCCAATTTCAGCCTATCGGAATGATTCGGTCGCCGTTTAAAGAACCAAAAAATATGCCGATTCAGCCTGCCGGAGCCAAAGGGATTCAGGGTCGGGTGGAGCTGCTACCTCAGTTAACCGTCGGACTTGACGATCTGGAAGGCTTTTCGCATATCTATTTGATCTATTATTTCCATAAATCACAGGGCTACCAATTAAAGGTCAAACCCTATCTGGATGACCAAAATCGCGGTGTGTTTGCCACCCGGGCGCCGCACCGTCCCAACGCTATCGGATTGTCGCTTGTGAAATTGATCCGCCGGGAGGGCGCTGCGCTGATTGTGGAAAATATCGACGTCATCGACGGAACGCCCCTGCTGGATATCAAACCCTATGTACCGCATATGAACGATACGCAGGATTTACGTTTTGGGTGGCTGGAGGGGCATCTGGAGGAGTTTAAGGGGAAGAGGGTATGAAAAAGGTGTTGGTATAAGGAAAATAAGGTATAAAGAGGGTAGGGAGGAATTCATCGCAACGAATGATGTATTTTATTTTGGAAATAGAAACCAGGCAGATGGATTTTAAATAAAAATTTTACTTTGGGTAGTTATCCTTTTGATTTTATTTTTTCATGAATTCTTTTTTTCTTTCAAAAGCAAAAACTCGAAAAGCGAAGCCAATGACCTGCTCATTTAATTCTTTATTTTTTATACTGTACTAACTCCTTTTGCTTACGATATCCATTATTTCGGTTAGCCGCTAAAATATAAATCCCATCCAAGGAATTGAATAATACTCGAAAAGGGAAACGATACGAGACTTTTTTTCGGAATCGGAAGTGAATAATGAACTTAAGTACGTTCTGACATTATTACAT
>CAZJNP010000490.1:0-2926 GCA_964547355.1 uncultured Calditrichaceae bacterium | reverse complement strand
CTCATAGGAGGAATCGTCAAAGAAAAACAGAATACAATAAAAGAATTCAGTAACGCAACCAATCACCTTACCGGCAAAAACATCAAAAAACTATACACTGATTTTGCCGGTTTTTATCTATGTAAAATCGACCCAAACAAGTCAAATTAATCACATTTGATATTTGAATAATTGTTAACTTATGAATTCAGATGTCAATCGAAGTCCGGGGTGTGTGACATGGTAATGCCACCGGTAGATTCGTCCTGTACAAACATCGGGCATTAAAAATTGCAATAAAAAAATCTTGAACATAGACAAAAATTGACGAAGATAACAGAAATGAGCGCAGAGTAAAGGAGATTGCATTAATGAGCAATGCGAATGAAGGTTTGGATATTGCTATCATAGGAATGGCTGGAAAATTCCCCGGCGCCGAAAATATCGAGCAGTTCTGGGAATTGCTAAAAAACGGCGTGGAAGCCGTCACCTTCTTCACGGATGAGGAATTGATTGAGGCCGGAGTCGATCCGCGTTTGGTCAAAGACCCTAATTACGTCAAATCGCGCGCAATCATTAAAGACGAAGATAAATTCGACGCTCAGTTTTTCGACTTTTTCCCGCGGGAAGTGGAAATGATGGACCCGCAGCATCGTCTGTTTCTGGAGGCGGCCTGGAATGCCCTGGAAGACGCCGGATACAACCCGGATACGTACGAGGGAATGGTCGGGTTGTTCGGAGGCGTCAGCCTGAACACCTATTTGTATTCCTATTTGATGAGCCAGAAAGGATTCATTAGCTCGGCCGAAGGGTACCAGTTGTCTATCGGAAACGACAAGGATTTTTTAACCACCCGCGTTTCATACAAATTGAACTTAACAGGCCCCAGCGTGGATGTGCAGACGGCCTGCTCTACTTCTCTGGTGGCCGTACACCTGGCCTGTCAGAATCTTTTGAACTACAACTGTGACATGGCGCTGGCCGGTGGCGTTTCCATTACCATCCCTCAAAAACAGGGTTATTACTATCAGGAAGGCATGATCCTGTCCAAAGACGGACATTGCAGGGCATTCGATCATCGCGCCAGCGGCACCATTAGCGGCAGCGGCGTAGGAATGGTTCTGCTTAAACGGCTGGACGAAGCGCTGGAGGACGGAGATCATATCTACGCTGTTATTAAAGGATCGGCTTACAACAACGACGGTTCCAATCGCGTGGGATATACAGCCCCATCGGTCGATGGGCAGTCTGAAGTGATCGCAAGCGCACAGGCGATTTCCGGTATCCATCCCGAGACCATCAGCTACATCGAAGCGCACGGTACGGGTACGGTCATGGGCGACCCCATCGAAATCGCCGCCCTGACTCAGGTGTTTCAGGAACAAACCGATAAAAAACAATTCTGCGCAGTGGGTTCGGTTAAAACCAATATCGGCCATCTGGATGCCGCGGCAGGTGTGGCCGGTTTAATCAAAACTGCTTTGGCTTTGCACCATAAGCAAATTCCGCCCAGCATCAATTTCGAAAAACCAAATCCTAAAATCGATTTCGAAAACAGCCCCTTTTTCGTAAATACCGAACTACGGGACTGGACGGCTCCCGACGGAAATCCCAGACGGGCAGGCATTAGTTCGTTCGGTATTGGCGGTACAAATGTGCACGCCATTTTGGAAGAAGCGCCCCAAAGAGATCCTTCTGACCAGGCCCGGCCGGCCCAACTGATCATGCTGTCGGCAAAATCCACCGTAGCGCTGGATCAGGCGACTCAGAATCTGGCCGCTTTTCTGAAAAAAAATCCCACAATCAACCTGGCCGATGTGGCTTACACTTTGCAGGTTGGGCGAAAATCATTTAACCACCGTAGGATTCTGGTGGCCTCCTCCGCCACTGACGCCGCGCAGGCTCTGGCCGATAAAGATCCCAAGCGCATTCTGACCGCCGGACATCAGAAAGACCCGGAGCAGCCTCCGGTGGCCTTTATGTTTAGCGGACAGGGTTCGCAATACGTGCATATGGGTAAGGAGTTGTACGAGAATGAACCGGTGTTTAAACAGGAGGTGGACCGCTGCTGCCAGATCTTAAAGGAAGAGGTGAATTTAGACTTATTACCCATTATCTTTCCTCCGGAAGGAGAAGAGACGGCCAGTACCGAAAAATTAAATCAAACCGAATTCACCCAACCGGCACTGTTCGTGATCGAATACGCGTTGGCGCAATTATGGATGCACTGGGGAATCCGACCGGTGGCCATGGTGGGACACAGCATTGGCGAATACGTGGCAGCTGTAATCGCCGGTGTTTTCAGCCTGGAAGACGCCCTTAAGGTGGTAGCCGCCCGCGGCCGCCTGATGCAAAGTATGCCTCCCGGCGCCATGCTAAGCGTTCAACTGGACGAAAACAGCATAAAAGAGTTCCTCAACGACCAGGTCACCATAGGCGCTTTGAATAGCTCCGGTGTAACGGTGCTTTCCGGAACGTTTAAGGGCATAGAAGCGGTGGAAAAGAAATTAGCCGCTAAAAAAATTCAATTCCGCCGCTTACACACTTCCCATGCCTTTCATTCCTCTATGATGGACGCGATTCTGGATGAATTCACAAAGATTGTATCCAAAATGCCACTCCGAGAACCGGAAATCCCCTACCTTTCCAATACCAGCGGCACCTGGATCACCAATCAGGAAGCCACCAGCCCGGAATACTACGCCAAACATCTGCGGAATGCGGTACGCTTTACCGACAATGTGTACGAATTGCTGCAAAATAAGGAGATGGTGCTATTGGAAGTAGGCCCCGGCACGGTGTTGACCACGCTGGCCCGGCGCCATCCTTCCAATTCATTGGGCAGAATCATACTGCCCTCCATGCGTCATACCAACGACGTAACCGGCGATCCGGAATTTATCTTAAAAACCCTGGGACGTCTGTGGATGGCCGGTGCTGAAATCGA
>CAZJNP010000489.1:0-2930 GCA_964547355.1 uncultured Calditrichaceae bacterium | reverse complement strand
GGGTTATGCTTTCAAATGTTTAATATCTGCCATAAATTATTTATAAAAACTGACTTATATCACTGATTCATACTAAACATTTTTCCAAATTTAACGATAAATAATATTATCCCCTGTTTTCTGTATTTGGAAAATTAAAAAATCTAACAAAGTTAGACGTATGAAAAATTTATGGTCCAGGTTGGTTGACTTTTTTAAGCACTGTTTTTCCTTTGAATTTTCCTCATTCTATAAGTTTTTGGAACACATACCCTTTGAAATCGCTATTTATGACCGAAAAGGAACCTACCAGTTTATTAACGCGCATTATTTTACCGCCAATGTTCCTAAAGAGGACTTGATCGGTAAAGACGATCTTTTCCTTTTTAAATCCGGTCGTTTGGATTCTTCTTCCTTAGAAAACCGGCTCCATCATTTGCAGCAGGCCATTCGGACAAAAAAAGTTATACGATTTACGGAATCTGTGCGCTTCAAAGACAGCGATAAGACCCATTATTTTAAACGCGTTTTGGTGCCCCTCGTTGATAAACATACCGGAGAGGTGGAGAGGGTTGCTTCATACGGAAATAATTTGACGGCAGTTATCCTTTCGCAAAAGGAGCTGAAATTCTTAGCTTACCATGATAAACTGACCGGCATTGGTAACCGGGACGCCTTCAACCTGCAGATAGAACAATTGATCTTTGAAGCTTCCAGACAGGATAACCATACGATTACCGCGCTTCTTTTTTGCGATCTGGACAACTTTAAACTGGTGAATGATTCCCTGGGGCACGACGTGGGCGACTTGGTTTTAATTGAAGCCGCTAATCGCATGAAACTTAACTTACGAAAAAGCGATCAAATTTTCCGCCTTGGCGGCGACGAATTCGTCATTATTCTCAAGAATGTCCGACAGCAGTATGATGCGGCCATTGTGGCTGAAAAATTGTTAAAAGTCTTAGCCCAGCCATACGAGGTAAAACAGCATTATATCAATTACCTCTCTTCAAGTATAGGCATCGCTTTGTACCCTAAAGACGGAAAAGACCGCAAAACGTTATTAGTCAATGCAGATGCCGCCATGTATGCAGCCAAAAAGAAGAACAAGAATTCTTTTCAGTATTACAGCGAAGAAATGACGAACGCCTCCACCAAACGCTTAAACATCGTTAAGAATCTCAAAAAAATGGTGAACGACGATTCTTATCATGAACAGTTTCGTATGGTTTATCAACCGATTGTGGAGAAGTCGCACAACGGCGATTTTTACATCATCGGGTCCGAAGCGCTGTTACGATGGAATAGTACCGAGTTAGGACAGGTCTCTCCCGGTTTCTTTATTCCTATTGCCGAAGAGACGAATTTAATTCATCCCATGGGGAAATGGATTGTCCAGAAAAGTATTGAAGATTTTAAGGCTCTATCCACTAAACTTAACACCAATGGTTTTTACGTTTCGGTGAATTTTTCAACCAAACAATTAAAATCACCGGAATTGGTAAGTCGTTTAAAATACCTTGTGGATTTATCCGGTATTCCGCCGACCAAGCTTCAAATTGAAATCACAGAAACCAGCCTTCTGGAAAACAATAAGCTGGTATTCAGAAATATCCAGGCTTTATCCGATATGGGTTTTAAATTAGCCTTAGATGATTTTGGCACCGGTTATGCCTCCCTAATCTATCTGCAGAAAATCCCAGCAGAAACCATTAAAATTGACCGTTCATTTATCCGCCGTTTGAAAAATGAAAAAGACCGCACGCTTTTAAAATCTATTCTGTCCTTAGGAAAGAACCTCAATAAAAAAATTATCGCGGAAGGTGTGGAAGATTTAAATCATCTTGAATTCTTATTGGACAACGGTTGCTCACAATATCAGGGATTCCTGTTCAGCCGGCCTGTTCCCATTGGAGAATTGGAAAAACTGTTGGCCGTTCAAATCCAACCCAAACCGCCCATGGCTTAATATTACTGTTAGCAGCAAAATAAAAATCAAACTGAAGGATGAAAATGGCTGAAAATCAACTTTGGCCTGTAATTAAACCTTTTAACGAAGATTTTATCCAGGTAAGTGAAATTCATAAAATCCGATATGCTCAATATGGCAATTCTAATGGAGAACCCGTATTTTTCCTCCATGGCGGACCTGGTAGTGGTTCTGACGATGAAGATGCCAGGTGGTTTGATCCAGAAAAATACTTGATAATTACCCATGATCAGAGAGGCAGCGGGAAAAGTACACCACGGGCTGAAATTAAAGACAACACTCCACAGGACTTAGTCGCTGATGTCGAAAAACTACGTAGACATTTGGTTGGAAATAATCCCATATCAATATTTGCAGGTTCATGGGGAACCACTTTAGCGCTTTTATATGCCGAAGCTTATCCGCAAAATGTTTCACGAATGATTTTAAGAGGCATTTTTACCTGTGGCTGGGAGGATCAGGATTATTTTTATTCTGAAAAAGGTGCTGCTCGTTTTTCTCCAGAAGCATGGGACAGATTTATTAAAAAAATTCCACCCAGCCATGGCAGAATACAGGAACGAATTCATCGGCTTATCGAAAAATCTGACGATGAAGGGAAGCAAAAATGGTGTAGGATACTGGCGGAATATGAATATAGTTTTTTCAACATCTCCGCTGAAGCTTTTGAAAAGACCATGTCAAACTTTGAATCGGTCTTCCCTGAAATGAGAATAAATATTTACTACCAGGCAAACCGATTCTTTCTGGAAGACGAACAGATTCTCAAAAATACAAAATTCATAAAAGATATCCCGATTACGCTCATACATGGGACTCGGGATGTAATTTGTCCGCCAATTTTGGCCTGGAAACTTCACAAGCGATTGTCTAACTCAACATTAACATTCGTTGCTGACGCGGGACATCTTTCAAGCGATCCCAAAATCCAACGTGCGTTATTTGAAGCTGTAAATAATTG
>CAZJNP010000488.1:0-2933 GCA_964547355.1 uncultured Calditrichaceae bacterium | reverse complement strand
TAGTTTTCATATGGTTAATCAAAATAATAAAGAGAACCAAGGGATGTAAGATACTAATAATCCAGTTTATCTTGTCAATTAAATGCCTGGATAGTTATATTTTAAACAAATAAGAAAGCAGAGGTTAGAGAGTACCTTTTCTTAATCTAAAGATTTCACCTGATACATGGCGTCGATTTCGCGGGCGTATTTTTCTTCCACAACCTTACGCTTAATTTTCAGCGAGGGGGTCAGGTCGCCACTTTCCAGACTGAACGGCGCCGGTGCCAGGTAAAAATCCTTAATCTGTTCGTAACTGGCAAACGTTTGCATCAATCGGTTCACTTCCGTGCGGATGAGCTGGCGAATGTTGGGATCGTTGTTGAATTCCCTTAACGTTTTCTCAGGCAGATTTTGCTGTCCCAGCCACTTGTTTACAGCCGTTTCGGACAAAACCAGAACCGCCGTGCAGTATTTGCGCCGGTCGCCGATCACCACCGCCTGTTCAATGTATTTGCTGGACATGAGGGCGTTTTCGATGGGCTGGGGCGCCACATTCTTTCCGCCGGAAGTGACAATAATATTTTTTTTGCGGTCAGTGATGGTTAAAAAGCCGTCTTCATCCAAATAGCCGATATCGCCGGTATGGAACCAGCCGTCCGGGTCGATGACCTCTTTTGTGGCTTCTTCCTTTTTATAGTAACCGATCATCACATGTTTTCCGCGTGTTAGAATCTCGCCGTCTTCCGCAATTTTTACTTCTTCGTTAGGCAACACCTGTCCCACGGTGCCAATGCGAAAGCTGTCCATGCGGTTCATGGTGATCGCCGGAGAGGTCTCCGTTAGTCCGTAACCCTCCAGAATGTACAAACCGGCCGCCGTAAAAAAAGCGGCAATTTCCGGAGAAAGGGGCGCACCGCCGCTGACAAAGAAACGGATATTACCGCCAAAACGTTCGTGCAGCTTGGAAAAAACCAGTTTATATGCCAATTTGCGCCTCAATTTGAGGAGCGCCGGAATTTTTTTGTGGTACATCTCCCGTTCCACATATTTGCGGCCCACTTTAAGCGCCCAGTTAAATATTTTGCGCTTGACGGCCGAACCGTCCTCCACCGTTTCCAGAATGCGGGCGTATATTTTTTCGTACAGACGCGGCACGGAAATCATAATGGTGGGTTTTACTTCCGTGATGTTCTCAGGTACCGCTTCGATGCTTTCCGCATAGGCCACGGTACAGCTATGGAATGTGGCCTGGAAGTGCCCGGCCATTCGTTCCAGCACATGGCTGAGCGGTAAAAAAGAGAGCAGCTTATCGCTCCGAAAGATTTCGAAAATCTGGGCGGCGTTTTCGATGTTGGATAACAGATTATCATGACTTAATATCGCGCCTTTTGGCTCGCCGGTTGTGCCTGATGTGTAGATGATCGTGGCCCAGTCGGAACGTTTGGTATAAGGAATGCGCCTCATAACCACATCCGGCTGTACCTTTAAAAAAGAAATACCTGTTTTTTCCAGCGCTTCAAGCGGTTTCCAGTTGGAAAGATCTAGCGCGCCTTCTTCGATGAGATAAAAATACTTGGTATGCTCTAACTGATTGGCGATCCACTGAATTTTAGCCTTCTGAGAATCATCCTCGGCAATAACGATGCGCGCACCGGAATCGTTCAAAAGATAAAGAATCTGTTCGGATAAAAGGGAAGGGTAAATGGGTACCAGAACCGCGCCGATGCTCAGGGTGGCATAGTCGATCAGAGCCCATTCCAGCCGGTTATGGGCAATGAGCGCCACGCGGTCTCCGGCGTCGAGACCCAGAGAAAGCAGACCGGCCGCCAATTGTTCCGCACGTGTTACGGCCTCCGCATAAGTCACCGAGTGCCAAACGCCGTCTTTTTTATATTGATACGCAATATGATTGGGACATTCTGTTTTCTTTTTAAAGAACATGTCGGCAAGGTTTGAATATTGCATAAGGTCTCCCGAAAGTGGTGGTTATGTGGTGAATATACATCCTGATTGTAAACAGTTCAAGAAAGGAGAAATAAATTGTTTGATCAGCAAAGAAAATAAAATTACTTCGGATCAAGAATAATAAGGAAATAGAAAATAGAAAACGGGAAATAGGGAATATGAGATTTTAGGATTGATCAGGAAATCTAACCCTTTTACACTTACAGCGGCAAATCGCTCCACTTGGCGAAACGAAGTTCATTGAGTTTATGGTCCAGCTCTTTGAGTGCGCGATTTAAATCGGAATAGCCATTGTCCAAATGAAAGGCATTGACCAGTTTTTCCTGCATGGCCGTAAGCTCTGCGACGTTTTCTTTAAGTTTGTTTTCCAATGTGTGCAGCTCTCTGGTAAGGGGCGTTTCTACCTTGGGCTGTGTCGCTTTTCCCGGTACTTTAAGCGCCACATATTCATTCAGATATTCTTCCAGGTCCGGTCTCTGAATGTCGATGCGGGTTTTATATTTTTCCTCGAGCGCGGCAAGTTTCTGGCTGTACGGTTCGGCATTTAAGGTTTCCAGTACGGCACTTTCTTTTTTCTGAATGGTCTGAAGTTCGTTCAGATATTGTCGGAATTTGCGAAATCGTTCAATGTGCGTGTCGATGTAACGGGTATCTTTCAGTAAAGGGTAAGTCTGCAACAATTTCTTTTTATCGTTTTCATACGAGTTTATTTTTTTCTTCTATAAATCACTCTCTTCCTGAATGCGGCAAATTTTTGATCGTTTTTTGTATGCCGCATGCCCGTAAATTGCCAGAAGAGTCAAAAATACAAATAATGTAGCGGGACTAATTAAGGTCCACACTGGTCCGGCGAGCAAATAGAAAATAAAAAAGACCAGTACCGTGACGGTAAAAAAGGAAAATTTATTCAGTTTGCCAAATTCATAGATGCTGTTTTAGATTTCTCTGATTTATTCATTATATTTTTTAAGCTGAGAGTACATACC
>CAZJNP010000487.1:0-2937 GCA_964547355.1 uncultured Calditrichaceae bacterium | reverse complement strand
TAAATATTCAATCTGGATCATAAAAACAGATGGCAGCCATCAGAGCCTTATTTTGCAGGACTCAGTTGAACTAAGCTCGCCGCATTGGTCTAAAAGAGGCGATGCCATTTACTATTTACGAAAAATAGGCCAACTACGCGATATAATGAAAGTCCGGGTTAATCCGGCTGCACAGGAAATCGTAAAAAAGCCCCAAAAATTGCATGGCGGTTTAAAAATGGGGAAAGTTTTTTCTATTTCGAAAGATAACAAAAAGCTGGTCTATGTTAGAGAGTCGGAATTTAATAGTATGTTTTTGTTGAACAGAAACAAAACGAATGAAAAGATTTTAAAACTTATTGATGGTACTCGAAGAATCGACACTCCGAATATTTCACCTGACGGTCAAAAAGTGGCTTTTAATATGGGCGATTCAAAAATAGCTAATATTTTTCTTATGCCTGTACGAGGAGGGAAAATAAGACAACTCACTTTTTGGGAATCATTCAGTAGCACTCCGGCGTGGTCACCGGACGGAACACAAATCGCTTTCGTGTCAGGAGAGGGAAGAGTATCACGAGTATGGCTGTTAGATTTAAAAAATTTAAACATCCTTCCCATAAAAAAAAGTAAATTAAGTAATGATACAAAAACTATTATCTGGGCGCCGGGTAAAAATATTTTATACCAAAAGGAGGGAAATCGGAATTTTCATTTTATTAATCCCAAAACCGGAGACGAATGGCCATTGGTTACTAACGATTTTGTAGGCTGGATGTTTAAACCATATTATTCTTTCGACAGGGGAAAAATTGTGGTACTTTGGAACAGACGGTATATGGGCAAACATGTACTTGGTCTTTGGCTGCTTTCATTAACAAATGCATCGCAAAAATTTTTATATAAGGGATTATTTTTACCTGTTGGTTGGTCAGAAGATTCCCGGTGGGTATATTTTTCTAGGATATTTTTTCACGATGAGTATGACCGGTTGGATAATGAAATAAAAAAAATAAACATTAACGACGGTACAGTGGAAACTTGGCTCACGCTACCCGCAAAAGAGGTCAAGGATATAACCATATCGAAAGATGGAGAATATGTAATCTACACGGTTAGCGATACGCGTTCTGATGTATGGTTAATGGAAAATTTTGATCCGGAGGTGGAGCAAAATGATGAATGAAACAAAAATAAAAGCATATAACAATTACCTTCTTGATTTTGCCCATACTTTGAATAGACAAACAGATTATGGTGAAATATTGCGTTTAACTGTTATGAAAACATGCGATATTTTAGAGGCCGAAAACACAATGATTATGCTGATAAATCCGGGAACCCGGGAAACAGTTAAAACTGTAGTACGCAAGAGTCGAACCAATCTGGATCTTGCCCAACATCAGATTACCGGTTGGATGATGCATGAGCAGCCATTCTTTATTTGTGAAGACATCGCTCGTGATAAGCGTTTTTCTCGAATGGATGGGCCAGAACTACAGGGGCAATCTGTTGTTGCTGTTTTATTGCAGGTGGAAAATATCGTTCTCGGCTCTCTGCTGGTTTTCCGCGGTAAAGGTTTCCCCCCTTTTGACTCTAAACATCTTACCCTGCTTGAACATATTGCTGTAATTGCCGCGCCCTATCTGCGTAATGTTAAAAAAATAGAGGAATATTTTTTACCAGATATTTCGACTAATGCTTTGGTTCATAAATATGCAGAAACAGGGTTAATCGGAGAGAGTTCGGTTTTTACCGAACTTTTACAAGCTGTAGAAACAGCAGCCCGTAGTGATGTGCGGGTTATTCTGGAAGGCGAGAGCGGTACCGGTAAGGAGCTGATCGCTCTGGCTATTCATCGTTTCAGTAAACGTTGTGACCAACCGTTTATCGCCATTGATTGTGGTACAATCCCCGGACATTTGATCGAGAGTGAGCTATTCGGACATAAAAAGGGCGCTTATACAGGCGCATTGCAGGATCGTAAAGGAATGATTGAAGAAGCCGACGGCGGCACATTTTTTATTGACGAAGTAGCCAATCTACCTCTGGAAATCCAATCCAAATTTATGCGCTTTCTGCAAGAAGGCGAAATCAAGCCACTCGGTGCAAATGAAACCAGGAAAGTGAATGCACGCATTATTTCGGCCTGTAGCCGCTCGTTGCGTAAACTGGTGGAAGAAGGTGACTTCCGTCAGGATTTATTCTTCCGCTTGCATGTGTATCCCGTTTATGTACCTCCACTGAGAGCACGCGGACGGGATGTATTGAAACTAGCCCATCATTTTTTACACTATTTTTCTCAACAACAAAATAAAAAACTGGACTCCTTTAGTCCTCAATTTATTGAATTCATAAAAAAGCGTTCCTGGCCGGGTAATATCCGCGAGCTGCAGAATTTTATCGAACGTATTGTCACTCTTTGTTCTGCGGAAGATACGGTTGTAGACGATAATATATTACCGGCCGATTTACGCGCCGAATGGGACGAAAAAACTGCTTTAATGCCCCAGAACCAAAATGTCACGTTAAAAGAACAAATGCGACACCATGAAACAATCGTAATTCGTCGTGCACTGGAAAAACATGGCTGGAATCAATCCGCTGCGGCTCGCTCGCTGGGGATTTCCGAAGCTATTATCCGATATCGCATGAAAAAAATAGGGATTATAAGGGAAAAATAGTTTTTTTCTACACCTTTTATAAAGTTTCGAATAGTTCGCAATATTTAACGAGTGTAACATTATAAAAAACAATCATATTTAAGTTTATCGTAGAAGAGTTGCGAAATTACGTAAAAAAGACATTATTTTGTAAAACTGCAAAATCTATTATAGCCCCTTTATTTTAAAGAAATAATAAGATTTTTTATACAAAAAATTATTATGGCATGCTTTTTGACTTTTTTTATTAGAAAGTTTGTTCGCATAATTTGATAAAACCCATAAGACAATGGAC
>CAZJNP010000486.1:0-2940 GCA_964547355.1 uncultured Calditrichaceae bacterium | reverse complement strand
TGTCAGCACTGATTGGAATAACGCATTTATACCAGGGACTCTACGGGATTATATCGATCGGGCTTAAAAGCGTAGTTGTGAGTTTCTATTTTTATAAATACCGTCGATTGTTACCTTTGGTATTATCTCATGGTTTATATGATGGTTTACAGTTCGCCTTTTTCATAATCCAATTCAGGTAGTTCAATGATTTAAGCAGAATCATGTATTTGGGCAATCATAAAAACCCATAAGCGGCTGGGTTGGGATTTTTCTTGCCTCCGCATCCCGCCCGGATTGCTGCGGGAAAGGCGTTCCCTCTACAAAGCCGCGCGGCTTTTCAGTTGCCTTTCGCAGACAGCTATAGTATCTTTAAATGTAAGGGTTCACCTATAGAGGATTTGGATCTCACGAATTCATGCTCTTGCCGGGCGTATACTCGTATTTGCATCCCACCGCCTCACCCAGCCGCGGTCATGGTTTGGTGAGGGAGTGCGGCAGTAGTGAAACTTTTCAAGTCCAGTGCGCGAAAGTCGGAAATGGCTGAATTACGGGTCGTTAGGCACCGCACTCTGACCGGAAAAATTAATCGACATTGCACATTTTATCGTGCTTTGGTTTTTTTAATATGAACGTCAAAAGTAAACTGGAATATGGAAATAGCGCTGCTATATGATATAGTTATCATCTTTGGGCTTTCGGTTATTATCTTATTTATATGCCATCAGCTTAAGGTGCCTGCGATTGTGGGATTTTTTCTAACCGGGATATTGGCCGGACCATACGGACTTGGACTGATAAAAGCGGTTCATGAAGTTGAGGTTTTAGCTGAAATCGGCGTTGTGTTATTGCTGTTTACTATTGGGATGGAACTCTCGCTTAAAAAACTGCTGAAAATAAAAAAATCACTCCTGGTGGGCGGTTCCTTTCAGGTATTAATAACGCTTATAATTGCTTTTTTCATAGTCAGACAATTTGGTCAATCCATTGGCCAGTCAATTTTTTTAGGATTTCTTGTATCCCTCAGCAGTACGGCCATTGTGTTGAAACTTGTTCAGCAAAGGGCCGAGGTTGACAGTCCTCATGGACAGACAACTCTTGGAATCCTGATTTTCCAGGACATTATTATTGTTCCCATGATATTACTTACGCCAATGCTGGCGGGAACCTCAATCGGCACGATAGAATCAGCGCTCTTTCTTTTTGCCAAGGGGATCGGGATAATCGTGCTGGTAATCATAAGCGCAAAATGGATTGTTCCACAGGTTTTATATCACATTACCAGGACGCGCAGCCAGGAACTTTTTTTATTGAGTCTGGTCGTAATCTGCCTTTCTATTACCTGGCTGACTTTCAGTGCGGGCCTTTCTCTTGCATTGGGCGCTTTTTTAGCGGGACTGATCATTTCCGAATCGGAATACAGCCATCAAGCCATCGGAAATATGTCGCCTTTCCGTGACGTCTTTACGAGCTTCTTTTTTATTTCCATTGGTATGCTGTTGGATATAGGGTTCCTTTTCCGGCAACCGGAAACTATTCTCCTGATTGCCTTCGCGGTATTGGCGGGAAAATCGTTTATTGCTGGTTTTGCAACAATTGTATTGGGTTTTCCACTTCGCACCGCGATTCTGGTTGGTCTGGCGCTTGGTCAGGTTGGGGAGTTTTCTTTTATTTTATCCAAGACAGGCGTTGAGCATGGGTTGCTACAAGGGGATTTTTATCAGCTATTTTTGGCTTTTTCCGTATTAACGATGGCGGCAACCCCTTTTATTATTAATCTGGCCCCGCGTATTGCGGATCTTATTCTTAAAATACCTTTGCCCCAAAAGTTAAAAAACGGTTTTTCCCCTGTCCCGGAGATCGAAGTTCCAGAGCAAAAGGATTTTCTTGTTATTGTCGGTTATGGTGTGAACGGAAGAAATGTGGCGCGCGCTGCAAAGATGGCAAGTATTCCTTATATCATTATTGAGATGAACCCGGAAACAGTAAGAAGCGAACAGGCCATTGGCGAACCAATTTATTATGGCGATGCGTCTCAAGAAGCAGTGCTTCTGCATGTAAATATCAAAAACGCGAAAGTTGCCGTTGTAGCCATTAACGACGCCCAGGCGACCCGCAGGGTTGCCGAAACCATCCGCAGGCTCAATCCAAAAATCCATTTGATTGTACGCACTCGCTATCTTCGGGAGATGAAGCTGCTTCATGAATTGGGGGCCGACGATATCATACCGGAAGAATTCGAAACATCGGTGGAAATCTTTACTCGCGTTTTGAAAAAATATCTTGTACCGAGAGACGAAATCGAGAAGCTCGTAGCTAAAGTGCGCACTGAAGGTTATGAGATGTTTCGAAGCCTTTCCCGGGAGTCGGCATCTTTGTCTGATTTAAAGTTCGAGTTTCCCGATTTCGAAATCAGTACATTACGGGTTGGAGATAGGTCTCAAATGGCCGGGAAATCGTTAGCACAGTTAGAGTTGAGAAAGAAATACGGAGTTACCGTATTGGCAATACGGCGGAACTCGGAAATATTGCCAAATCCACACGGAGATGTACCGCTTTGCGCTAACGATGCGCTTTTTGTCCTTGGAGCGCCGGATAAGATCGCCGAGGTTGCTGGTTTAGCCCAAAATCAGGAAAAAGGGAAAACAAATTGACGGGACCAACATTTCAGGTGTCACTTCATACTCGTCTAAAATAGGTTTTAAAGTTTCTTCGATTTAACCCGTTTTATCTAAATCATTATCCCTAATCCGGACAACAAAGCCCCCCTTGTTTAACACGTGGTGAAAGCCTATGCTTCGTTGATCATTGCCGTCCAATACTTGATTATTATCTGCGTATATCGTTTAAAAACAGACGCAATTAGTGCAATTTCTTACTTATGTTTTTTTTGTTTTTGTACGATTATTTTAAGTAATTTCTAGGGGGAGAAATTGGTTTAAAATTTTTTAGGACATATGT
>CAZJNP010000485.1:0-2945 GCA_964547355.1 uncultured Calditrichaceae bacterium | reverse complement strand
GAAAATAAATGTAAAAAGTTTCATGTACAAGTTTTGTAAATAAAAAACTTGAACGGTTGATAACGAATTTAATGATTCGGATTGCGCCTCGATTTTCTTTAAAATCTTTCTTGAAAAGGAAATAACAAAAAAAACAACTGTAGAAAGAAGATGAGCTTAAGTTTTTATTATATTTAAGGGCAGAATGAAAAATTATAAAAAATATTATTTACATATTTCGTTAAATTGCTTAATTTGTTATGGTATCCATAACAGATTGAAATAAAGACTATGTCGGCTTCAACCAAATTATCCGCTTCTGTTAAAGCTTTGTGCTATCTTGCTCAAGCGCAGGAGCAATCCGGCACAAGCAATGAAATCGCTTATCATACGGGTGTTAATGCCTCTAAATTGCGTAAACTTCTTTCGATGCTGGCAAAAAATGGGATCGTAACAAGTGCTCTCGGCACACGGGGTGGTTTTGCTTTGAACCGGCCACCGGAACAAATTCATTTGCAGGAAATTTACTGCGCTATTGAAGATCGTAAGGCTTTCCATTTAAATGTGCCCAATTCGCCGAATGAAGAAAAAGTTCAAAACGCAAAGATTAATCAATATTTTTTAAATTTATTCGCAGAAATTCAGGTGGAAATAGAAAATAAAATGCGCGGCATTACGCTGCAATCCATCATAGACGACGTTAATAAATCGTAACCATCAAACAAAAAGGAGCTGGAATATGTTTGATCACAGCATTCTGGAAACATTAGGCATCAAAGAGGTGAATTACGGATCCTCTACCGGGCAAGAGTGGGGCAGCACCACCAGCGAAGGCGAACTGAAGATTTATTCTCCGACAGACGGTAAATTTATTGCTTCCGTTTATCAGGCCTCAGAAGAAGATTACAACCATATCGTGGAAAAAGCACAGGAAGCGTTTAAATACTGGAGAACCGTACCGGCCCCCAAACGTGGCGAGATCGTACGCCAGATCGGTTTGCGTTTGCGTGAATACAAAGACCCGCTGGGACGTCTGGTCTCTTACGAAATGGGTAAATCTCTGCAAGAAGGCTGGGGCGAAGTGCAGGAAATGATCGACATCTGTGATTTTGCGGTTGGGCAGTCCCGTATGCTATACGGATTTACCATGCACTCGGAAAGACCGAGTCATCGCATGTACGAGCAGTATCATCCGCTGGGTCCTGTGGTTACCATTTCCGCGTTCAATTTCCCGGTAGCAGTTTGGTCCTGGAACGCCATGATCGCCGCGGTAGCGGGCGACACCAATATCTGGAAACCGGCTTCCAAAGTACCTTTAACGGCCATTGCCGTGCAAAACATCGTCGCTCAGGTATTAAAGGAAAACGACCTGCCGGAAGGTTTGTTTAACCTGGTCGTCGGACGCGGTTCTACGGTGGGTGAACGCATGCTTAACGACAAGCGTATTCCGTTGATTTCGATTACCGGCTCGGTTCGCGTAGGACGCCATGCTGCAGAGGTAATTTCCAGGCGTTTGGGTAAATACATTCTGGAACTGGGTGGAAACAACGCCATCATTTTAACACCGGACGCCGATCTCAAACTGGCCATCCCGGCCGTTGTTTTTGGAGCCGTGGGTACGGCTGGTCAGCGTTGCACCACCACACGCCGCCTGATTATTCACGAATCCATTTACGATCAGGTGAAGGATGCGCTCGTTCGCGCTTATAAGAGCATCCGCATCGGCGACCCGCTGGATGTGAAGAACCACATGGGGCCGCTGATTGATAAAGGCGCGGTGCAGACGTATGTGGACGCTCTGGAAAGAGTAAAGAAAGAAGGCGGGAACATTATTTTCGGTGGCAACGTACTGTCAGGTCCCGGATATGAATCGGGATGTTATGTGGAGCCCACCATCGTTGAGGCCAAGAACGATTTTGAAATCGTTCAGGAAGAAACATTCGCTCCGATTCTGTATTTGATTAAATACAGTGGTAGTGTGGAAAATGCCATTGAAATCCACAACGATGTGGTGCAGGGACTGTCTTCTTCCATTTTTACCAACAACCTGCGTGAAGCCGAAACGTTCCTTTCCGCCTGGGGTTCCGATTGCGGTATTGCTAATGTGAATATCGGCACTTCCGGTGCGGAAATCGGCGGAGCGTTTGGCGGCGAAAAGGAAACCGGCGGCGGTCGGGAGTCCGGCTCCGATGCCTGGAAAGCCTACATGCGGCGGCAGACCAATACCATTAACTTTGGTACCGAACTGCCGTTAGCGCAGGGTATCAAATTCGAAATTGATTAAAATAGTCATCCCCCCAATCAAACCCGCGTGGTGACCGCTGCGCGGGTTTTTTATTGTCCGTTATACCGATGGTATCATTTGGACAATTTTTTATCAGAAAAACTATTGTTTACGTTTCCAGTGGAACGTCTGACGGTATTTTGAGATAACCGCGCACCATGCACGGGAAGGGGGGTATTTTTTAAGTGTTAAATTTAGGTAATGCTTGATTTGTTCACTTTTTTTTCTTATAAAAAGCAATATATACTACAGTCCATTATCTCATAGTGAAGCAAGACGTATATCGTGTCCTATACCGAATGACAGATACAAGTGGCTACGTTCTTATGTTTGAATGGATTTATAGAATTGGTATTTGCATTAATATTGCTCATGAAAGCAAAAGCTACAAATTAGATGTAAAAGCAAATAGGTTTGCAGTAAATAAAGGGGAATTCACTATTGTAAAATGGCAACGTAAGAACCCCTTAGACTTTCCGGTAATTAATTATCGGACACCTTTGGTCGCCCGTTGGGCCTTTGTATTATTAAAATAAGGGGAAACTCTCATGTATCGTGTATTGTTTTTACTGATGATTATGTTTGGGATTATTAATGCTCAAACAATCTCATGGCAAAAATTGGACTCTCCTCCGGAACCTGTTTTTCATCTTGCAATCGATTCTGTTAATACTATCTGGGC
>CAZJNP010000484.1:0-2952 GCA_964547355.1 uncultured Calditrichaceae bacterium | reverse complement strand
ATCCAAAGTAAATTCTTCTCTCCAGTCAGTTGTTTCATTAAATTTCGGCTGCTCTTTTGGAACTAACAGGAAATTCTCCATTACCAGATAGTCCATTTCTGTGCGCATAAAACAGCGGTAAGCATCTTCGGGCGTACATACAATCGGCTCACCACGGACATTAAAGCTGGTATTAACCACGATTCCATAACCGGTTTGTTTTTTGAATTCGTTAATCAGTTTCCAATAACGAGGGTTTACTTCTTTATTCACGCTTTGAATTCTGGCAGAATAATCTATATGCGTAACAGCCGGTATATCCGAACGTAAATAATATAGTCTTTGATACAGGGGTAATTGGTGATAATTTTCCGGTACTGGGTTTCTTCTGCTTTCTTTAACCGGAATCACTAATAGCATATACGGTGATGGACGATCGAGGTCGAAGTAGGTTTCGATGTCTTCTTCCAATACGGAAGGCGCAAAGGGCCGAAAACCCTCTCTGAATTTTATTTTCAGATTCATTTTTTTCTGCATCTCCGGATTACGGGCATCGCCTAAAATACTCCTGTTACCCAGGGCTCGCGGGCCGTATTCCATCCTGCCCTGAAACCAACCAACCACTTTACCTTCCGATATTCGCCGGGCCACTTCTTCAATTAATTTATCGAAATCATCATAATAATTAAATCTCGCATCATATTTTCGCATGGCATTCCGGATCGCTTCCGCACCATAGGCCGGACCTAAATAAGCTCCTTTCATGGAATCGGTTTTTGGTATTGAGTTTCTCTCTTTACCCAACCATAAATGCCATGTCACATAGGCGGCACCAAGCGCTCCCCCGGCATCACCCGCTGCTGGTTGGATCCAGATATCTTTGAAGAGATTCTTTTTCAACAACTTTCCGTTGGCAACGCTGTTTAAAGCGACGCCCCCTGCCATTACCAAATATTCACTCCCAGTTAACTGTTTTGCCGTATGCGCTAACTTCAAAACAATCTCTTCGGTGACCTGCTGGATAGCTAAGGCCATATTCATATAATCCTGTGAGATGTCCGTTTCCGGATTCCGTGGGGGTAAACCAAATAGTTTTTCCCATTTGGCATCATCAGTCATCTTTAAGCCGGTGGCAAAATTAAAATAATCCATGTTCAATAAAATAGAGCCATCTTCCCGAACATCCACCAATTCCGATAAAATGATGTCTTTAAATTTTTGTGTTTGAGAGGAATTTACATCGCCGTAAGGGGCTAATCCCATTAATTTGTATTCACCGCTATTCACTTTAAAACCGGTATAATACGTAAATGCCGAATATAAAAGGCCCACGGAATGTGGGAAATGAAGTTCCTTTAATATTTTGATTTTCGTGTCCTCTCCAACACCAATGGTCGTAGTGGCCCATTCCCCCACCCCATCGATGGTTAATATGGCCGCCTTTTTAAACGGCGACGGATAAAAGGCACTGGCAGCATGCGAAAGATGGTGCTCAGGAAATAATAATGGGACATTCCCCTGGCCGAGTTTTGCCAATTCTTCTTTTAGCATCTTCTTCATAAATAGTTTTTCTTTAATCCAAACCGGCACGGCAGAGAGGAAACTTTTTAACCCTTTGGGCGCAAAGGCATGGTAGGTCTCCAGCAATCGTTCAAATTTTAAATATGGCTTATCGTAAAAAGCAACCGCTGTCAGGTCACTGTATTTCAATCCAGCTTCATTTAAAACATATTTTGCAGCATTAATGGGAAAAGATGAATCGTGTTTTTTTCTGGAAAAGCGCTCTTCGTGTGCTGCCGCAATAATTTCACCATTTATGAGCAATGCCGCTGCACTATCATGGTAATAAGCAGAAATCCCTAAAATAGCCTCCATCTTCCTTCCTTTAAAAAATATGCATGCACTTGAAGCGATTTATCAAAAATGTTTTTATCTCTTACTTCTCAATTCTTGAACCATATCAATCCGCGACTTGTGTCACTAAGTAACAATAGGTCGCCATATTTCGACAAAATCGTTTTCGGTTCTAAAAAACGACTATTTTCAGTTATTTTACCCTATACTTAGAATATTGTATAAATAAAGGGGGCGATTGCTGAACCGCTTGTTAATACAATTAACATTCCAAAAAGGAGAAGAATGAGAATAATTGGAATTAGCCAAAATTTTTTACGCTTCATAAAAAAGCCCCATAAATCAGCTAAAAATTCCATTTAACAGCCCTCCAAGTGCTAAAAAGGTTTTTCTATATCTTCTTTGGAGAATTCAATATCTCTTTCGATCATAACCGATTCGGTACTAACTTTGTATTGTTTTAATTTTAAGGAATCGTATCCCAATATTCGCCGTATCAATCCTATCGGGGTAACAACAAAGTAGAAAATTACTGTGAGTATTACCTTAGAGACAACCATGCCAAGCAATCGGGAAAATCCGAACCAAACAACCGCAAAATACTTAAACAGCATGGGATAAATCATATCGAGCAACAGAATAAGGATAGCAATTTTTACATATAAAAATTGCTCTAAAAAACCGGCAAAAATTAGTAAAATCAAAACAATGGCCATACCGGTATCTTTGGCTTGATCTTTAGAAATATCTGTCGAAAAGATTTTTTCCATTTTAGCCACAACCCTATTTTGATGAAAAAAAATAAATTACATCAGATGTAAAATAAATCTGATCGTAAAATGTCATGTAACAAAAAAAAATTGTTATTATGCAGCTTAATGAAAACAGTTATTATTGAATAAACAAAAACGGAGACTTTTATTAAGTTAGCTCTTCTTTTCGAAGATATCAAGCACCGTTTTATCTTTTTTATAGAATATAATTTGTTTTTCTCTTATTAATCTTATTAGTGTTCATAGGATTTTCTATTTTATCGCTTTTATTATTTTCCAGGGAACAGATAATACTCTTTCAATTATGGATATTTTGGGAATTAGCTCCTCTTTCGTTATATACTCC
>CAZJNP010000483.1:0-2964 GCA_964547355.1 uncultured Calditrichaceae bacterium | reverse complement strand
CTGTAGCTCAATTGGATAGAGCGTTGGATTCCGGTTCCAAAGGTTGGGGGTTCGATTCCCTCCAGGCGTACGATTTTAACGCCTATGAGCAAGTTGGAATTAAGAAGTTGGGGAGTTATTTCATGTTTTTTAAAGTCGTTTTCCGCCAGGAAACGAATTTTCCAATTTCTTAATTCTATCACCTTTCGCGCGATTTCCTGCTTCTTATTTTCCGCTTCTCATACGTCATTACGCTGGTATGTTTTTGACGGGATGGATACGATAACGATCAAGGATATGGAGTTTTTATGGCTGAAAAAGTAACGCCCAGAAATGTGGATTATTCCCGCTGGTACACAGACATTGTCTTGCAGGCAAAACTTGCCGACTATTCCCCGGTTAAAGGCGCCATGGTGATTCGTCCCAACGGCTACGCCATCTGGGAACTCATTCAACGCTATCTGGATCAGATGTTCAAGGATTCGGGGCATGTGAACGCCTACTTCCCGCTGCTCATCCCGGAAAGCTTTATGCAAAAAGAAGCCGAGCATGTGGAAGGGTTTTCGCCGGAATGCGCCATCGTTACCATCGGCGGCGGCGAAGTGCTGGAAGAACGTTTGTACATCCGCCCCACATCCGAAACCATCATCTGGAGCATGTACAAAAAATGGATAATGAGCTACCGCGATCTGCCGCTGCTGATCAACCAGTGGGCCAATGTGATGCGCTGGGAGATGCGCACCCGTCTTTTTCTGCGCACCTCGGAATTTTTATGGCAGGAGGGACACACCGCCCATGCCACTTTTGAAGAAGCGGAAGAAGAAGCGCTGAAAATCCTGAATATTTACCAAAAATTTGCCGAAGAATATTTAGCCATCCCCGTCATCGTCGGGAAAAAATCCGATGCCGAAAAATTTGCTGGCGCCCTGCACACCTATTCCATAGAAGCCATGATGCAGGATAAAAAAGCGTTACAGGCCGGCACCTCCCATAACTTGGGACAAAATTTTGCCAAAGCCTTTGACGTGCAGTTTCAGGACAAAGACGGAAAGCTCCAATATGTCTGGGCCACATCCTGGGGGGTGAGCACCCGTTTGATCGGGGCTTTAATCATGGCGCACAGCGACGACCGCGGCCTGGTGCTCCCGCCGCGTATGGCGCAGCGTCCGGTAGTCATCGTTCCCATCTGGCGCGGGGAGGAAGAAAAGAAACAGGTGCTGGAATACGCCGAGAGCGTGTTCCGGGAACTTAAAGCAAAATACAATGTTATTTTTGATGACCGCGAACAGTACAAACCCGGCTTTAAATTCGCCGACTGGGAATTGCAGGGAATTCCCATTCGTTTAGAAATCGGCCCGAAAGACGTGGCCAAAAAGGCAGTGGTTCTGGTACGCCGGGATAATCTGCAAAAGCAGTTCGTGGATCGCGCCGGCATCATGGAAACCGTAACTGCGCAACTGGAACAAATGCAGAAAGACCTGTTGCAAAAAGCGCTGGCCTTCCGTGAAGAAAACACTTTTACGGTGGATGAATACGGGTCCTTAATGGAGATTGTAAACGGAGACGGCGGTTTTGTACGCGCCCACTGGTGCGGAAGCCCGGAATGCGAGATGAAAGTAAAAGAAGACACCAAGGCCACCATACGCAACATTCCCTTTGACCGCGAAAAGGAAGAAGGAAAATGTATTGTTTGCGGCGCCAAATCGGAAGGCCGGGTGATATTTGCCAAGGCGTATTAAACCAGGCAAATATCCGGAATTTCGACACGACTAAAGATGTTCATTAAGAGAGAAAATAAAAATTATGTATGATTACAACCGCACATACCGCATCGGTCCCATGGGAGGGCTGCCTCCGGCTGTCAAGAATCTGATCATCGCCAATGTGATCGTTTTTTTGATGGAAATGCTGAACCAGGGACTGGCGGCAACATTGATAAATAATTTCGCCCTGAATCCGTACGACGTGATCCACCATTTCAAGATATGGCAATTGGTCACCTACATGTTTTTGCACGATCCGTACGGGATTATGCATATCCTGTTCAACATGCTTTTCTTGTGGATGTTCGGCGTTGAGCTGGAACATGAATGGGGCTCCAAGGAATTCCTGAAATACTACTTCATTACGGGCATCGGTGCGGGTGTGATTAATATTTTGCTCTCGGGCGCCACCACTATCGGCGCATCCGGCGCGGTTTACGGCATCATGCTGGCGTACGCGCTGCGCTATCCGAATCGTTTAATCTACATTTACTTTCTTTTCCCTGTAAAAATCAAATATTTTATGGCCTTTCTTTTTCTGGTGCAATTCTTTTCCACCTTTAGTCCTTACAGCGACGGAATTGCCCACGCCGCGCATTTAGGCGGTATCGTCATCGGTTTCATCTATCTGAAATACTGGTATTTATTCTACAAATTAAAAAGCAATGTCTCCTCACTGTTTCAGGGAACAAAATCAGGATCACGGTTTAAATACACTAAAGGCAAAGACGATAAAACCGAGTATTACCGGCGTGTCATCGACGATTTGCTGGACAAGATCAACCGCGTCGGATATCTGAATTTGACCGACGAAGAAAAGAAGCTGTTAGAGGAAGGCAGTAAATATCTCAGAGAACATGATAGCAAAAATTTTAAACATTAATAAAGGCTAAAGGAGGTTGACTCAATGAGTTATCATGAAAACCTTACCTGTGGCTGCGATGATTGCCATTTTAACCATGATAATCTCTGCTACCGCGAAACAATTACGCTGGATATCAACGGCACCTGCGAGAATATGGTGACCTGCGAAGAATACGATTGCAACGACTGCGAGTTTTTCGATTTCTGCACCAAGGACAAAAAGTATAACTCGACTGCCTTCACCAACAACGAAGATTACTACCACGAGGACGAATACTAATCCTGTACTTGCGAATGCGGAAGCCGGTTGTTGGTGCGATCAACCGGCTTTTTTTATTTTAAGCTGTATCTGTATATC
>CAZJNP010000482.1:0-2965 GCA_964547355.1 uncultured Calditrichaceae bacterium | reverse complement strand
ACTATGACGTGCTTCTCTTTCGATAATGAATAATATCGCTGAAGGCTTTGACTGCCCAAGTAGAGCGGAAAAAATTCGTTTTTATGAATATGCCAAACGCTCCACATCGGAAGTTGAATCTATGTTATTTGTACTTTTAGATATGAAAGCTCTAAGCCAGAGAGAGTTTGAGCAGTTCTTGCTCAATATTCAATCTATACGTAAACAAATGAACGGACTTATAAAAGACAGAAAAAATCCGTAACCTTGGCCCTTGGCTCTCGGGCCTTAAAGCGTAACCCATAAACGGAGAAAACATGTATGATCTGTTTAACTCATTTCAACTCGCCGCAATTAAAAAAGCTGCACTCCGGAAAGGTGCGGGAAAGCTTTCGTATTGATGACGGAACAAGGATGATTGTGGCTACGGACCGGCTGTCGGCTTTTGATAATGTGCTCAAATCACCCATTCCGGGCAAAGGGATGGTGCTCAACAAGTTGGCCGCTTGGTGGTTCGAAAACACCAGGGATATCATCGATAACCATTTCATCGAGCTGGTGGATCCAAATATTTCGCTGGTACGAGAAGCCACGCCTATTCGTGTGGAAATGATCGTACGCGGCTACCTGACCGGTTCGGCCTGGCGCGGTTATGAGAAAGGTAAACGCACTGTTTCCGGCGTAAAAATCTCTGACGGGATGAAGAAAAATCAGCCTTTCAAAACGCCCATCGTAACGCCCACAACCAAGGAAGAAAAAGACCGTGAAATCAGTCCCAAAGAGCTGGTAGAAGAAGGCTGGGTAACTGCAGAAATGTACGAAGCGATGGAGGAAGTGGCTTTAAAGCTCTTTGCCCGCGGCACGGAAATTCTGGCCGAACGGGGCATCATTTTAGTGGACACCAAATACGAATTTGGCCTAATCGATAACAAGCTGGTGCTGATCGATGAAATCCATACGCCGGATTCATCCCGCTTCTGGTCAAAGGAAGACTATGAAGCGCATCCCGAATCGGCCGAGCAGATGGACAAGGAGTATGTGCGCAGTTATTTGATGAGTCACAAAAAAGACGGCCGCTATCCGAACACGCTGCCTGATGATGTGGTACAGGAAACGTCGCGCCGCTACCGTGATATTTACGGTATGATCACCGGTGAATCTTTACCGCCGCTGGAAGAAGACATTCAGGCACGCATTCGTTACAATCTGACCAAGCGCAAAATAATCAGAGACGGTTTTATAGCCATTGTGATGGGCTCACCGTCGGATGTGGAGCATGCCAATAAAATGAAAGATGTGATCGAAAACTATGATATCTTTGTGGACATGCGCGTGGTGTCCGCACACAAAAACGGCGAACGACTCGCTGAACTGGCCGCCGAATACAATCACACCATCGAGCCGGGGGCGGTGATTGCCGTGGCCGGACGTTCCAACGGACTGGGTGGCGCGCTGGCAGCCAATCTGACATTGCCGGTGATCAGCGTTCCGCCTTTTAAAGATAAAATTGACATGCTGGTAAACATCAATTCTTCGCTGATGATGCCATCCAACACACCGGCCGGCACGGTAGTGGATGCTAAAAATGGTGCGCTGCTGGCCCTGCGCAGCTTGAATTTGCCTAGTTTAAAGAAGCGTTTTCAGGAAGAAATCGAAAAGATGAAACAGGATTTAATAGAAGCCGACCAAACTATCCGGGGGCAGCACCATGCATAATGATCATGCCATTTCCCCGCTGGACGGACGTTATGGGGCAAAACTATCTCATTTAGGCGCATATTTTTCGGAATTTGCTTTGATGCGCAGCCGTGTGCATGTGGAACTACGCTACCTGCTGGCGCTGGACGAAACCGGTCTGTTTGTCCCGCTAAATGGAGAAGAAAAACAGGCAATTGAGCGACAGTTGCAGCAGTTTAGAGATGCTGACTACCAGCGCATTAAAGAAATCGAAGACCAAATCAATCACGACGTGAAGGCCTGCGAAGTGTTCCTGCGGGAAACGCTGGGTTTGCGTCAACCTAACATGATTCATTTCGGATTAACATCTGAAGACGTGAACAATCTGGCCTACTCGTTGCTGCTCAAGGAATACATGGAACAGGAACAGTTGCCCCAGTTGCGCGCTCTGCTAGAACAACTGACAGCCCACGCCAAATCCTGGTGCGCCGTACCTTTTCCGGCGCGCACGCACGGACAGATGGCTTCGCCGACGACCGGTGGTAAGGAAATGGCCGTGTACATCAATCGTTTGCTGCGTCCTTACCACGCGTTGAAGAAATTCCGCTTTCGCGGTAAACTGAACGGGGCTACCGGTAATTTTTCGGCGCTGCTGGCGGCTTTCCCTGATTTTGACTGGATACGTTTTTCCGGGGATTTTCTGCAATCGTTGGGACTGGAGCCCAATCCGGCTACTACGCAAATTGAGGATCACGATACATGGGGCGTATACTTTGCCCTCACGAAACAAATCAACAATATTGTACTGGATTTGGATCGCGACGTGTGGCTGTATTTGACGCTGGGTTATCTTGTGATGGAAGCGGACGCCGGCGCCGTGGGGTCTTCCACCATGCCGCACAAGGTGAATCCCATCAACTTTGAAAACAGCGAAGGGAATTTACAAATTTCCATTGCCCTGCTAAACGGCATCACCGACAAGCTGGGCAATTCCCGTTTGCAGCGCGACCTTTCGGACAGTACGGTGGAACGCAACATGGGCGTGGCCTTGGCGCACAGCTATATGGCCGTTCAGGAAACCATGAAGGGGCTGAAGCGTCTGCAAATTAACGAAGCCCGCTGCCTGGCTGAGCTAAGAGAGCATCCGGAGCTGCTGGCCGAGCCGATTCAAACCATCCTGCGCCGTGAAGGTTTTGAAAATCCTGACAATCTGTTCAAAGACGTAACACGCGGCAAACGGGTGTCGTTCCAAGACTTGCAGCAATTTATCCGCGAGCTGGATGTTCCGGAAACGATTAAACAAGAACTG
>CAZJNP010000481.1:0-2971 GCA_964547355.1 uncultured Calditrichaceae bacterium | reverse complement strand
AAAATTAACATGCTTTTCAGGATGTTGAGCTGAACAACTTCCTCGCCCGCTGAAATACCCCCTGCCGTCACAAAAGCCGCACCTACTTTGTCTTTGAGCGGCTGCCCTTTAAACGGCCAGCGGTTGATAAACGATTGCACTACCGGAGCCACATTAGCATTATAAACCGGACTGCCAACAATAATAGCATCCGCCTCCAACACATCGTTTATAGAAGCTTTAGCAATGGTAACCCGCTTTACAGTAACCTTTGGTACACCCGCAGCGCCTTCCTCCACCGCCTTTGCCATAGCCTTTGTATGCCCGGTTAGGCTGTAATAAACAATAAGTACTTTAGTCGTATCCCCGGCTGGTAGCGAATATATCCAAAACATAATCAGAATGATTAAACCCGAAAAGTATCGCACGTTGCCCCTTTCTTTTTTTCATTATTATTTGTAATTTTTTACTTCCTATAAAATAAAGTAGTAACGGATATCTTAAAAGTGCAAGAAAATCTGTTTGCGCTGAAATGCGTAAATCCCACAGTATTGGGCAAAAATAATTTTCAATTGCTTTTTACAAAAATATAACGATATTGTAAATACCTTAGGCATTGATAAAAAATAGCCCTTTGCTATTCACAAAACCGTTGAAACGGTCTCTTGAAATATTTCAATTTGCGAAAGGGAACCATGCCATGCACCCGCAAGCATCCATTCTGATTGCCGACGATCACCCGGTAGTGCGAAAAGGTCTGGTACAGACCATTCGTAAATACACTGCCTTTCGTATTGTTGCCGAATGCGGAAACGGAAAAGAAACGCTGCAAAATATCATCGAACTCAAACCGGACATCACGCTGATGGATATTTCCATGCCCCAACTGGATGGTCTGGAAATCATCCGAAAAACACGTGCAGAAAAAATCATCACAAAATTTATTATTCTTACCATGTATTCCGATTCCGAATATTTTGAAATCGCGCTAAACCTTGGCGTAAAAGGTTATCTGCTAAAAGACAACGCCATGAATGAAATTATTAATTGCTTACAGGCCGTGGTCCAAGGTAAATCCTATTTCTGCCCGGCGTTTTCCGATACGCTCATTCAGCACTCCGGCTATCAAGACCAGCTACAAAAACCAAAAACGGAATTAGAACAATTGACTACCGCCGAACGCCATGTGTTAAAGCTCATCGCCGAGGGCAAAACCAGCCGACAAATCGCAGAGGAATTATTTCTCAGTGTGCGTACGGTTCAAAACCACCGCTACCATATTTGCCGAAAACTAAACATCATCGGGTATAACAAACTTCTGCTCTTTGCTCTGGAGCATAAAGAAGTAATCTAAACGGCCTGTCGCCTCACATACAACATTTCCCCCCCTTTTTTCCCATAATCTTATTTCGGTCCTACTAATTTCTTTTATAATTATCCCGAATAAAAATGAGTACCTCTACTCATGTAAAATGAGCATAACTCTCCATTTCTTTTTACATTCCGTATTCTTATGCTTAAACAAACTATTCTCCCTTCCTGAACAAGTACCAACGGATCGAAAGTTCTTCGGAAATTCCAAACCTTTAGCCTGGATGCAAGATGAAAATTCTACTGGTGGATGATCAGGAAAAAATTCGTCATGTAATCCGCCACATAATAAGCCGTTTCTTTTCGTCACAGGTAATTTTCCTGGAAGCGGCCAATGGCGCCGAAGCAGTTCAGATATACCGAGACCATCATCCGGACTGGATTTTAATGGATATCATGATGACGCCCATTAATGGTTTGACCGCCACTGAAATGATCCTGAAAATCAATCCGGCTGCCAAGATTATGATCATTACCGCCTATGATGATCCGGTCTATCGCGAAGAAGCCAAACGCATGAAAGTGGCCGCCTATGTATTAAAGGAGGATTTAAACGAAATTCCGGTCATATTAAAAACAGTTCTCTGATACCTTGCAAATGATAACTCGTTGCTTTAGGAAACCTCAAAATCAGGATTCATTAAAAGCAGGTTTTCAGGAGTTTGTTCTCTTCTCAAATCCGAACGGTATAAACATTACAGAGGGCTATCAGCATAAAAACAGAAAAAGCATCAATCTTCGGTTCATGCTGGAATAATAATTAGCCGCGGAGGTGTAATATAAAATTTCCTAAAATTTTTTCCATCGTATTGGTCATCTTTTTATTACAACCATTTTTTGCACACGCACAAATTAGTATAATTAACGGATCGGATGCAGGGTTTGGATTTTCCGTGGCTATTGACGGTGATTATATGGTCGTGGGATCACCATGGGAACCTGAGAAATATTTATATGGAGCCCTACATATCTTTAAATTCAACGGAACATCATGGGAACTACAAAACAGCTTTAATCTCGATGAGCAAACAGAGAACGACCGCTTTGGATTTATGGTGGATATCTCAGGAGATTATGCCATCGCCAATGCCGTTTATTGGGACGATACGAATATTACCGACTGCGGAGCAGCTTGGGTTTTTAAACGGAATGGCGATACCTGGGAAATACAACAACAGCTTTTAGCCAGCAATCGAGAAAAAGAAGATAATTGCACCTCCGTGGTCATTGAAGGCAATTATGCGATGCTTGGTTTTTATGCTGAGGATACGAAAGCGTTACATGCAGGCGCTGTGTACGTGTTCAAAAAAACACCTTTTGGCTGGGAAGAGACCCAAAAACTGATGGCCAGCGATGGAGTGGGAAGCGCATTTTTTGGCAGATCAATGGCCATGGATAGCGATTACGTCCTTATTGGCACCGATAATCACGATCAAGGGAAAGGCACCGAAGATTCCCGTCTATCAGACATTACTCTTTTATTTATGATGAAACGGGCCCATGCCCAAGGTATTAGCTTTACACCCGAGGCCATAGTTCAACTTAATCCTGATATCCGCGGAACTCTACACGAAACAAAATCAGATGCTAAACTTCCCTTAAAACCACGCAAGATTGAAGT
>CAZJNP010000480.1:0-2973 GCA_964547355.1 uncultured Calditrichaceae bacterium | reverse complement strand
CGGTTCATTTTTCTGAGTAACGGAGGATCCATGATACAATTTAACGAAGAACATCGCATGGTGCGCGAAATGGTGCGCGACTTTGCCCGGAAAGAGATCGCTCCCATTGCCATCGAGATTGACGAGAACGAACGATTTCCCCACGAAACATTCAAAAAAATGGCGGAACTGAACCTGCTGGGTCTGCCTTTCGATGAAAAATACGGCGGCGCGGGTTTTGATCTTATTTCCTACACCATTACGCTGGAGGAATTGGCCCGGGTATGCGCTTCTACCGCGCTTTCCTATTCCGCGCATGTGTCCTTGGCCGCTTCGCCTATCGATATGTTCGGTAACGAAGCGCAAAAGCAAAAATATCTGGTGCCGCTGGCAAAAGGAGAAAAGATCGGTTCCTTCGGATTGAGCGAACCGCAGGCCGGTAGCGACGCCGGAGCCATCCAGACAACCGCCCGTAAGGAGGGCGATTATTATATTTTAAACGGATCCAAAATGTGGATCACCAATGCCGAGGTGGCGGATATTTTTGTAGTCGCGGCGGTAACCGACAAGGAAAAGGGCCGCAAGGGTATTTCCAATTTTATTGTGGAAAGAGGTTTCCCCGGTTTTGAAATCGGGAAAAAAGAAAAAAAATGCGGCATGCGTGGTTCTCCTACCAGCATGCTGCATTTTAACGACTGTCAGGTTCCGGCCGAAAATTTGTTAGGTCAGGAAAATGCCGGATACCGCCAATTTTTAACCACCCTGGACGGCGGCCGGGTCGGGATTGCCGCTCAAGCGCTGGGCATTGCCAAAGAAGCGCTAAAGCGTAGTCTGGAATATGCCCAGCAGCGGGTTCAGTTCGGTAAAAAAATCGGAGAATTTCAGGCCATTCAATTTAAGCTGGCAGATATGGCTACAAAAATTCAGGCCGCAGAATTGATGATCTACGACGCCGCACTCAAAAAACAGAACGGCCAGCCATACATCCATGAAGCCGGAATGGCTAAACTGTTTGCTACTGAAATGGCCACCGAAGCCGCAAACCAGGCCATTCAGATTCATGGCGGGGTGGGCTATACCAAAGAATACGAAGTGGAACGCTTCTGGCGGGATGCTAAATTACTGGAAATCGGCGAGGGCACTTCGGAAGTGCAACGCATCGTTATTTACCGCGAACTGTTAAAACAAATTGAACGTATCTGATGGATATCAAAAAAAAATGGGATGAATTCCTCCGAAAGCTGGAGAGCATCCCGGTAAGCGATACCAACCTGGCGGACGTGCTCGTTAAGGCGCTGTATTTTCTGGTGCTTACTCTGGCCATCGTTTTTATGTTCTCAGGCGGCAAATCGACCACAGGCGTGGAATGGAAAGTGGGCAGTATCGCCACAAAGAAGGTGGTGGCCCCGTTTAATTTTTACGTGCTCAAAACGCCCCAGGAACTGGAGCAAGAACAAGAAGAAAAGACCAGCAAGGTCCCCTATTATTTCACCTACAACGATTCGATCACCCGCGTGCAATTAGATCGCATGCGACGGATTTTGCCGTTTTTGTTGCGTTACGAACAAAAATTCCAGGCGGCCGGTTCTCCGGAAATACAGGACACGGTGCTGGTAAATTTGAAAGAGGAATTGCTTCAAAAATTTGACATTCGGTTTTCCAGAGCCAACTTGCGCGTTCTGCTGGATATTTTGAAGAATCCGCAGAACATAGATCATCTGCGTTTGGGGTTCAAGATCGCTTCCGATTACATGAAAACAGGCATTTTAAATTTACACCTCAGCGAAATTGTACGGCCTAATATTACTGTAGTGCGCCATGGGATTGAAGAAGACCTGCCTGAAGACGAGCGCATGGACCTGCCTACCGGCTTAAAAAACATCGAGAACGAACTGTTAAAGGTGTTTGATGTGAATCAAACGGTTATCCTGAATTATTTATTTTCCCAATTATTGCAACCGAATTTGATTTATGATCAAACCTTAACCGAACAGCGCATTGAAGACGTTCTGGGTAATATTTCGCGCACAAAGGATATGGTCTATGAAAACGAGCGCATCGTGGACGCCAACGAACGCATCGACGAAAATATTTACCAGAAGCTGTATTCGCTGCAGATGGCGCGTATCGAGCGCAGCCGCGAAAAGGGGAACTGGCCGGAGCGGATCGGGTTTATTGCCCGGCTGATGATCATTGCCGCCATTTTGTTTGTGGCCGGACTTTACCTGGCGTCCTTTCGTAAGGATATTTTCGGAGATAACAAACGGCTGTTGATGATCAGTATCATTTTGCTGATGGTTATGATTTTTGCGGCGGTGATTATCCGAACGCTGGATTGGCACACCTTTATTATTCCAACGACCATTGTTTCCATGTTGCTGGCGATTCTGGTGGATTCCGGTATTGCGCTCTGGGGTACGGTGGTTATCGCGTTTATATTGGGGAGCGTCCAGGGCGGTGGGTACGATCTGTCGCTGTTAACCGTTATCGGCGGTTTGGTGGGTATCTATTCCGTGCATCGCATCCGTAACCGCAACCAGGTTTTTAAGGCCGTCATTTATATTGCCGCTGCTTACCTGTGGGTGTACGTGGGGCTGACTGCGTTACGGTTTGAATCGCTCACGGAAGGATTGCGCATCTTTGCCTATTATTTGCTGCCCAATTCCATTCTCTCTCCGCTGATCACTTTTATGATATTAGGCGTATTTGAAAAATCGTTTGATATTACCACCGATGTGACGCTGCTGGAACTTTCCGATTTAAATCACCCGCTGCTTAAACGTCTTTCGTTAGAAGCGCCGGGAACGTTTCATCATAGTATGGTGGTGGGAAATCTGGCCGAAGCGGCGGCCAAAGCCATCGGCGCCAATCCGCTGCTGGTACGGGTGGGCAGTTATTTCCACGATATTGGGAAAATGGAAAAACCAGAATACTTTGTGGAAAACCAAATGGACGCAGAGAACCGCCACAACCAGCTTTCGCCCAATATGAGCG
>CAZJNP010000479.1:0-2979 GCA_964547355.1 uncultured Calditrichaceae bacterium | reverse complement strand
AAACAAAGCGGTTAAGTGCGCTAATAGAAACAACAACGGAGAAATAAAAAAAGAATATATGGCTTTCATCAAATTTCTCTATACTTTTTGATTAAACCAGTTTGCGAAACAGGTGATATGCTGTTTCCGGCTTGATCTCCTTCATACACTTAAAATGACCTTTGGGGCAGGAATGCCGACCGATATGTGAACAGGGGCGGCATTTAAGATTTCTGTTTTCTAAAACCATATGTCTGCCCCGGTATGGGAAAAAGCCAAATTCTTTAACCGTTGATCCGAAAATAGCCAGCACCGGAGTTTTAACGGCGGTTGCCATGTGCATCAAACCGCTGTCATTGCTGATCAAAACCTTTGCCCGGCATAAAATGGCGGCCGCTTCCAGTAAAGTTAGTTGTCCGGCCAGATTGTGAACACCCGGCACGGTTTCCAGTTCCGAAAATTCGCTGCGCTCCTTTTTATTGCCAAGCAAAACAAAATCGCTCTTTTCTTTGTTAGCAATCATCTCCATCAATTGTTTAAAATATTCCGTTGGCCAGCGTTTGGTCTGGAAACCGGCACCCGGGGCAACGGCGATAAAAGACTGACTGACGTTTTCTTTTTTAAGTAAGGCGGCAGCCTGTTTATCGATCTGGTCTTTCCAGAAAATTTCTAACCCGTTTTTATCATCCTGAACCTGGAGATTTTTTGCGGTTTGTAAATAGCGTTCCGGAATGGGGATGATTCGATCATAGGTATTCTTTTTAAAATGCACCAACAAAAGGCGTTTAATAATATCTTTGTCTATCCTGAAAATTTTGCTGTTTTTTAAACCGGCGGTTAAATATCGTGACCGCAGATTGTTATGGAGATCAAAAATATACTGATACTGATTAGCGATAATTTTGTTTTTTAGTTTTTGCAGACCGGAGAATTTTTCCTTTGTCTCCACCAAATAAATTTTATTTAAATGAGGATTATAACGCACCAAATCATAGAACTCTTTTTTAATTAAAAAATCTATTCGGGCGCTTGGAAACTGGATGCGTACCTGTCGAATAAAAGGGGAGCTTAAAAGAACATCACCAATGGAGCTCAACCGGATTATTAGGATACGAATTTTTCCCATACTGTTATTTCATTCTATGGACAGTGAAATCGACAAAATTTAGCAACGCTTGCTTAACCTCTGAATCCGGATAGTTATCCAAAACCGCTTTTGCCTTTTGGGCGTATTCCGCTTTCTTTTCCTGGGCATATTCGATGCCACCGGTTTCTTTAACAAAGCGGATAATTTTCTTTACATCTGTTGTTGTTACCCCTTTCTTCAACAACCGTTTAATCTTGCTGATTTCTTGCTCACTCGAATTTTTAAAGGCATGGATAAGAGGTAGCGTAATTTTTTTATCCTTAAAATCATTGCCAACTGGTTTACCTAAGATGGCCTGGTGGCCAAGATAATCCAATAAATCGTCCTTGATTTGGAAAGCAATGCCAAGGTTCTCGCCAAAGGTTTTCATTCTTTCGTGATCGTCGATGTTTTTTGTGGCGGACAGAGCGCCTAATTCGGCAGCCGAGCCGATGAGCGCCGCCGTCTTATCGGAAATAATTTCAAAATATTCTGTTTCGCTGATACTCAATTTGCGTGATTTTTCTATTTGAGATAATTCACCCTTACTGAGCCTTTTGGAAGCATCCGCCAAAATTTGCATGACGCGGATATTGCCTGTATTAGCCGCCCCGATTAAACACTTGGACAACATATAATCACCCATCAATACGGCGGCTTTGTTTTTCCACATGGCATTGATTGACGGAAAGCCGCGCCTCACATGGGCGTTGTCCACCACGTCGTCATGAATGAGCGATGCCGTATGTAAAAGTTCCACCACTGCTGCCGTTTGATACGTTTCCGGAGTAGGTTCACCAACCAGCTTGGCCGACATAATAACCAGTAGCGGCCTTAACCCTTTCCCTTTATTTTTAACCACATATTTTACGATCGTATCGATGAGTTTTACATTGGACGATAAAAGCAAACGGAAGGTGTTTTCGTATTCTATAAACTCTTTCTGAAAGGGTTTTTTTAAATCATTTAAAGAAATTTTCATTTGGATTCCGGTTCCTGACAGATATTAATAACTCCTCGCTGTATTAACTATCAATAGGAGGGAAAATACACATATTGCTCAAGATAATCAACTTATTCACGAGACCGTTTCGGGAAGAAAATTCGACTAATCCAGATGGTTATCTCGTATAAAATCGCTAAAGGAATCGCTAACATGATTTGCGTGGTGGGGTCAGGCGGGGTTAAAATAGCCGCCGCTACAAAAATAATCACAATGGCATAACGGCGATATTTTCTCAGCATATCCGGAGTAATCAGGCCAAGTTTAGTCAGGAATAAGCTTACTAACGGCAGTTCGAAAACAACGCCGAAAACCAGAACGAGTCGTGCAATAAATCCAAAATAAAAATCAAGCGCGATCTGGTTTTGCACGCTCTCGGGTGCCAGCCCGAGGAAGAAATCCAATGCCAGGGGTACAATTACGAATAAGGCGAAGGCCGCGCCCGCTAAAAAACTTATGGTCGCGAACCCAACCACGGGCACTACATATTTCCGTTCATTTTCCATTAACCCCGGTGCCACAAAGGCCCATATCTGATAAAAAATAACCGGCAACGAGATCACGATTCCCGTGATTAGCGCGAGTTCCAATTTTATAATGAAAACCGTCTGGACCTTAAGCACCTGGAGATTAATCGGATGATTTAAATTTTTCGTGGTCATTAATAAAAAATCCATTAAATAATCGGAAAAGGCAAAGGCAATAATCGTAAAAATGACCACTGCGGCGAACGACTTAATTAGCCGCCAGCGGAGTTCTTCCAGGTGGTCCAGAAAGGGCATTTCCAAGTCTTGTATATTTTCTCTCTTTTTCATCATATTAAAAAAATGCCCCTAATAAGTATTAGGGGCATAAATGGATTTTTCTATTA
>CAZJNP010000478.1:0-2982 GCA_964547355.1 uncultured Calditrichaceae bacterium | reverse complement strand
CATTTATGGATGAACTATTTTTTACAGAATTCAAAATAACCGGTAATGAAGAATTTGAAGAGAAAGTAAATTTATTTTTTAAAAATTTTAGTGATTTCTTCCAAGACAATGCAAGTCAGGCGATCTTTTTGATGGGCGTTCTAGCAAATTATCTGCTCAATGTCCAAAGGGATAAACGCGGCGCAGCACCTTTTCGAAATAAATTAAAAGGGTTTAAAATGAGTGCTTACGATATCAGTGTCTTATTACCGGAAATTATTGAGAAATTAGAGCAGTACGATGCCAATGATTACCTACCGATGGAAGAGCTGATCGCCAAACTGCTGTTAGCAGCCGGAGATTACAGGAACTGGCGTATTCCCCTAGACGAAATGAATTTGATTTTTGTGCTGGGCATGACCTTATCCGAATACTTTAAAATCAAAAAAGGAGGAAATAAACAATGACTGATATTAAAAACCGTTCGGAAATCCTTTTTTTGTATGATATTGAAAACGCCAATCCCAACGGCGACCCCAATGATGAGAACAAGCCCCGAATTGATGAAGAAACAAGGAAAAATCTTGTAACTGATACAAGGTTAAAAAGAACCATTAGAGATTATTTAATGGAAAAAGGTCATGAGATTTTTATTAAGGAAGTACGAAAAGATGATGGAAAGTTAAAAACTAAAGAAGATAGAATGAAAGATTTAAATATCGAAAATCCTGAAAATATGATTGAAAAGTGTATTGATATACGTTTATTTGGCGCTACTTCCGCTATTAAAGGTAAAACAATAACTTTTACAGGACCTGTTCAATTCAAAATGGGAAAATCATTACATTCAGTTAAAGGTCCTTTGTTTATTAAAGGTACAACGGTAATGCCCTCAAAGGAAGCAAAGGGACAAGGAACAATGACTGAAAATCACGTTTTACCTTATTCTCTAATTTCTTTTTACGGCGTTATTAATGAAAATGCCGCCCGGTTCACCAAATTGCAGCAAGAAGATGTTGTATTGCTTAAAGAAGCACTGTGGAACGGCACCAAAGGTTTAATCAGCCGTTCTAAATTTGGCCAAATGCCTCGTTTTCTGTTAGTGATTAATTACAATAGGCCAAATTTTTTCATAGGCGATTTGGATAATTTGATTTCTCTGAAAACCAATTTACGTGACGAAGAACTGCGTAAACCTGAAGATTATCAGGTTGAAATGGGGAAATTGCTGGATCGCATCGACCAGCATAAAGATAAAATCGAAAAAATCGAATTTGCATTTGACCCGCGAATGCGGTTTTTAAACAACGGCGCTGAAATACTATTAAGTGAATTGGAAAAATTTGAACTTTTAGCGCTGGATGCATAGGAGAGTTTCCCAATGCAAAAACTGATTAAATTTAGGTTATGGGGGGATTACGCCCATTTTAAAAAATATTATACAACTACATCCCCATTGACCTTTGAAATTCCCCCGCCGCCCACATTAATAGGAATCCTTGCGGCTATCATCGGATTGGACAAGCGAGTATATCTGAATTATTTCCAAAACGAAGATGAGTATCGTTTAGCTATTGCTATAAATAAACCGGTTAAAAAAGTACGTTGGACGGTTAACCTGATTGACACCAAGAAACATTTCTGGAAAATTCAAAACCGAACTCAAATTCGCACGGAATTTTTAAAGGATCCGGACTATACTGTTTACTTTTGGCATAAGAATGGAGTAATATATGAATCTCTTCTGGAAAGCTTAAGAAAGCACCATTCGGTGTATAGCGTTTCCCTCGGATTGAGCGAGTTATTGGCCAATTTTCAGTTTTTAGAAGAAACGGAAGTTGAAGAACAGAATACGCTTGAACCGATAGAAGTGCATTCGGTTATTCCTTTGGATAATATTCAACCGAACTCGTTACAATTTGAAACAGGCAAAGAAATCTTAGATGTAAACTATCCGCTCCACATGCTGCCGGATCGGGAAGTAGACCGGCGCGGGCATTTACTTTTAGAACGGAACGGCAAATCTATTCGATGCAGACCTTTGGTTTATTGGCAGACGCAAAAAGGAGAGAATATTGCATTCCTTTAAACTATGGGCACGGCCTTCCTATGTCGGAACGGATGAATATTTGCTAGTAAATCATCTCCTAAAAGTGGCTCAAACGGCAGTTGAAACATTCCAGCCACTCGATACCAATCTAACTGACATTATGCCTAAAATCCAGTGGGAGAATCTGATATTCATTATCGGATTTTCCCATGATTTAGGTAAATGCACCACATTTTTTCAACGTTACATACAGGCTGATCCAGAAGAGCAAAAACGAATGCACAACGATCCGCGCACACATCATGGATTGCTTTCGGCTATATACGCACATTGGCTTGCCGAGCAGTATTTCAGGCAAAAACTTGAAGATGAGTCTGAACCACTCATTCCCTTTCTGCCTTTTTTTGCTTTTTTGGCAGTAAAAAAACACCATGGCAATCTGGAAAACGCCGTGCCTGAAGAAATTTATTCCGGTCAGTTTGAATTTCTGGCAGAACAGATCAAGGCAATGGATAAGGAAGAATTAAACGCCTTGTTTCGTATCCTTGAACAAAAGCTGGATATCCGGTTAAAACTGGACAATTTCCCCGAAGATATTTACGCTTATGTAAAAGAGAAATTCCGACATCCCATAAAACCTCAAAGTATTAAGCGTAAATATAATCATGGTGAGTACCCGGCAACCATGCGTAATTATCTTATTTTCCAACTTCTGTATTCTTTATTATTGTTTGCCGATAAAGGATCGGTTATTGTACCTGAAAAGATAGAAACTATAACGGTAATGCCTTCATCCGAGCGGATTATTGCATACAAAGAGAAAAATTTTTCGGTATCTGAAAATCATATAAATGCAATGCGGGAGAAAATTTTTTCCGAAAGTGCGCAAACAGTATCGCAAATAACTCTTTCTAAAAAATTGTTATCGTTAAATGTGCCGACCGGTTCAGGGA
>CAZJNP010000477.1:0-3004 GCA_964547355.1 uncultured Calditrichaceae bacterium | reverse complement strand
CAACTGTCGATGCAGCACTAAAAGATCGTCGCCGGTAGGAACATAGGCGCGTTTTGGTTCTCGACCTTTAGGAAGAGTAAACCCATTTGCGGCAAACTTTTCCCCGAATGCTTTTAATTTGGGCACGGCAACATGGCACGTAGAGCAGGAGAGTTTGTACTTGCGGGCAAAAGCCGGAATCGCCCAGGCAGGCAAGGAGGTTATGAAAATTGCAATGAGAGTGGCTAATATGATAAATCGTTTATTTATATCAAACATGAATTTTCTCCCTTTGTAAAAACTAACTGTAATTCTGAAAAAAACATCCGAAAATTTCAAATTTGCAGATTTATTTCCTTTTTTCTTATGACGTTCATAACGTAATGTTTTTTTTTGCACCTAATCCACCACCGTAAACCAGGTCTCTGAGCGGTTAATAAGCTGTTCTTTCATTTCTTCGGCCGGGACTTCTAGAAATTCACCAACCGACTTAACAAGCTTTCTGTAGTACATTTCCGCCACCACCTTAACCTTTCCGATCGGAATCTCATCGGGTAACTCCCAGGTGTAGGTTTCAATTTTTGTTTCCCGTGGACCGATACGATAATCCGTTCCCAGAGAGGCTGTATTCCATTGGGCGATGGTCATCCGCCCCTGCGGGTCAAAATAGGGCAGACGGAAAATACGGTCGCCTTCATAGGGCAGGGCGTCGCGGGGCAATCCCTTAAAGTCCGGAATGTCCATCATCATGCCGATATCCTGGTAGGCCAGAACATTGCTGGATATGGTGAATTCTTCTCCCGGAAACCCTTTTTTATCCACCGGTAAATGATAGGAATTGCCTTCCTGGTCATAAGCAATCACCGTAAGCCAGAGCTGACGTTCCTCGGCCGATCCGCTGGGAATTTTGTGTCCCACCTTATGGTTAAAGGCCTGTACAGTTAATTTGACGATACCCCCTGGCTCCACTTCGCGCTGGTCCGGATGTATTCGAAGTTCCACTGCCCCTCTCAGCTTGCTCTGAGAATGCGCGCCATGAAAGAGGTGCTGGGAAATGTCTTTTCTCTCATCTGCCATCTCAGCGCTGCTGCCTGCGCTTTTGGGCATGTGGCAATCCTGACATCTTACGCCCTCTTTGGCATACGGCCCTTCTTTCCACTCCAACTGAGTGGACTTAACCCAGATGCCGTATGGACTTTGTTCATTGTGACAGGTACCGCAGAACTCCGTTGATTGAATAAACGGACTTAATTTACCCACATGGTGGGGAGATGAAATATCCTCCCGATTCCCGTATTTCGTTTTGCCCGGTTGAATGGTGTAATTGAAGTTATACGGCGTTTCGCCTTTAAACCCGGTAATGGTGTGGCACACATCGCACGAAACGGCTTCATTGGCCCGGGAATTTTTTTCTGGCAGAGGTGGAGGAACATCTCCGGCAATATAAGCAATCGGTGTGTGGCAACCGTTACATCCGGCTTTTACTCCGGCTACTTTTTCGTCTTTCTCGGCATGGGGAATCGCTAACTTAAAATATTCGATCTCATCCCAGGAATGGACATAAGCCTGAGACATCATGGCCTGCTGCCATTGCATATAAAAATCCACATGGCAGGTACCACACACCTCCGGTTTTTCAAAGTCGTCGTAACTGCCTGAACCCAACAATTCCTCGCCGGCAAGCTGCTCCTGAGCGAAAACCTGCTGGAAACCGGTAAATGCAAGCATCATCCCAATCAGAGCAATGCTCAACAGCGATCGTTTTAGATTCTTCATTTGTTGGGTCTCCTTTTATGAGCCTAAATATTTATCTAAAAAGACTTTGATTTTACCGTAACCCTCTATTTCATTTTTCTTCTTTCTGAAGCCATGCCCTTCATCGTCAAACAGGACATATTCTACCGGTACGCCGTTGGCCCGCGCCGCAGCGACAATTTCATCCGATTCCGCTTTTAAAACACGGGGATCGTTGGCCCCCTGCAGAACCATCAGCGGTTTGGTAATATTTTTTGCATGAAATAAGGGGGAGATTCGGCGAAGGCGTACCGAGTCCGCGGTAAAGGGATCGCCTAATTCGGCATAAAGCGCTTTGCGGAACGATTCCCAGTAAGGAGGCACCGACTTAAGCGTCCGCAGCCAGTTGGTTACGCCGAAAATATCCACCCCTACGGCAAATTCTTCCGGCGCAAAAGTAAGAGCAGCCATGACCATATAACCGCCATACGAACCGCCGATAATACCTATCCGATCCATATCGATTACGCCGGTGGATGCTAAAAATTTCTTTGCCGCGATACAATCCTTCAGGTCATCTTCGCCATGTTTTCGGTCATCCAATTTATTGAACGTTTTACCGTATCCGGAGCTACCGCGGTTATTTACCGCTAATATCGCGTACCCGTTATTCACCAAATACTGAATCAACGCAAAATATCTCAGCCGGGACTGCCCGCCGGGACCGCCGTGTATCCAGAGCAGAGCCGGAACTTTGTGTGACGCCGAAGCGGTATGGGGCTGGTAAAATATTGCCGGGATCTCCAGGCCGTCGAATGACTTGTAGCGGATCACGCGCCCCTGCACCAGATCATCAGGATTTATTTCCGGATTCAGAGTACGGGTCAGCCGTTTCAGCTTTTTTGTTTCTAAATTATAAACGTAAATATCGCTGGGAGATTTTGCTGTGCCTACCGTTAAACGCATCCACTTCTCACTTTTACTGATAGCAACCGAAGAAATGCTGCCCCCTTCGATTTCCGGTAAATCTACCTTTTTATTTTTTTCCAGATCAAATAAGTAGACCACGGTTTTAGCGTCCTCATTCACGCCAATCACTCTGTACTTTTCGTTATAAGAATTATAGGCGTACCACACATCCCAGTCGGTGGCAAACACTTTTTCCCTTTTACCGCTTTTTAAATTGTATTTAGCCAGATACATGAATTCGCTGTTTTCATTGGTCAGCAGATAGAGATTTTCATTGGCCAGATCAAAGAATTGTGCAGAATATTCCGCATCACCGGTGTGT
>CAZJNP010000476.1:0-3005 GCA_964547355.1 uncultured Calditrichaceae bacterium | reverse complement strand
ATACTGGATAATAGGAAATTTTTTATGACTTTTTCCACTAGTTGGGAATGGTCAATTATTACAATAAAAAGTTCCCCATGAGAAAAAAGCAAAAAAAAAGCGCTTCACAAAATGCGAAGCGCTTTTTTTGAAGAGATAAATCAGTATTCCAGCTCGGAATCTTTTGAAAGACGCTGCCGGAAGACCCAATACGTCCATCCCTGATAAACCAGTACAATGGGCACAAAGATTAAGGCCACAATAGTCATTACCTTTAACGTATAAGGTGAAGCCGAAGCGTTATAGATGGTCAGGTCGTTGGCCGGAACCAGAGCACCGTCGATTCTTGCCACCATTACGCGCGGATATAAGCCCATAAAGATGGTGATGGTAGAAAAAACGATGGTCAAAGCGGTCATCACGAAAGCCCATCCGCTGCGTCCGCCTTTCAGCAGAAAATAAACGGAAAGGATAGACAAACCGGCTAAAATCGGTACAACGCCGGGGTTAATTCCCAACCGGGTAAACATATCGGTGGCAAAGTAACCGTAGATGACAAACGTGAAGAGCAGGATCACGGCCGGTAGCCACAATTTTTTGGCAAATTCCAACGATTTTTCTCTTAAATCGTTGGTGGTTTTCAGGTTCAGAAAGATAGCGCCGTAGAGGGTAAACACGCTCAGCGATGCCAGCCCGCCCAATAGGGCGTATGGATTCAGCAGATTGAAGAATCCGCCGATATAATTCATATTTTCATCGATCGGTACACCGCGTACGATATTGGCGAGAGCCACACCCCACAGAAGAGCGGGTACAAAGCTTCCGAAGAAAATGAGCCAGTCCCAGGTGTTACGCCATCTGGGATTGTCATGTTTGGAGCGGTATTCAAAAGCGGTGGCTCTAACGATTAAGGCAGCTAACATCAGGAATAGCGCGATGTAAAAACCGCTAAACAGAGTTGCATACCAATTTGGAAACGAAGCAAACATCGCACCGCCTGCGGTCAACATCCAGACCTCGTTTCCGTCCCAGGTGGTACCGATGGAATTGATAATCACTCTCCTGGAAAGATCATCTTTACCGATAAATGGCAAAAGAATACCCACGCCATAATCAAATCCTTCCAGGAAGAAGAAGCCGACAAAGAGTACGGCTATGAGTATAAACCAAACTGTGTTGAGATCCATTTCTACCTCCTAATTGTTTTTGATTAAGGCTTCTGTGCCTGCCACGGCGTATTTTTTAAACAGGAAAACTTCGGCTACGATCAGGAGCAGATAGATGACGATATACCCGATCAGAGAGAATAGTACAGCGCCTCCGGAAACGACAGCGGAGACACCAGCCTCTGTTTTCATTAATCCAAAAACCGCCCATGGCTGGCGACCCATTTCGGCAAAGATCCAACCGGTTGAATGTCCGATGAGAGGCAGAAAGAGAGACCAGATCAGTATTTTTAGAAATCCCGGTTTAAAATCCAGTTTATTTTTGGCGACCTTAATTATACCGATAATCGAAAGTATGAGCATTAAGATTCCGGCACCCACCATAATTCGGAAGGACCAATAACTAATAAAGACCGACGGGACGTAATTACCGGGACCATATTTTTGCTCATACTCAGCCTGGATTTCATTAATTCCTTTGACTTCCGCATCTATTTTGTTATAAGAAAGAATGCTCAGCAAAGCCGGCACCCGGATAGTAAAAATGTCTTTGCGGTTGGTTTCATCCCCGATGGTAAACAGGGATAGGCTGGCTGGTTTTTCAGTTTTCCATAAGGCTTCCGCAGCAGCGACTTTCATAGGCTGTACTTCAATCATATGTTGCATTTGCGTGTGCCCGATCAACGCCACAAGAATCGAACCGATAAAAGCATATACGAATCCGAATTTCATGGATTTTTGGTAGGCATCCTGGTCTTTGCTCTTTTTCAGAATATGATAAGCGCTAATGCCCACAACCAGAAAACCTGCCGAAGTTAATGCGCCGGTGAAGACATGGGGGAACTGTACCCATAAGTGTGGATTACCGATCAGGGCAAAAAAGTCCACCATTTCGGCCCGGCCGTTTCTAAGAGCATAACCAACCGGTTCCTGCATAAACGAGTTGGCGGTTAGAATCCAAATAGCAGATAGATTGGAACCGATGGCTACCAGCCACATAACCGTAGCGTGCGCTTTTTTGGACAGCTTGTTCCATCCAAAAATCCACAGGCCTAAAAATGTGGATTCCATGTAAAAAGCGAGCAACGCTTCAATGGCCAGCGGCGCGCCGAAAATGTCGCCCATAAATCTTGAATACTCCGCCCAGTTCATCCCGAACTGGAATTCCTGTACAATACCGGTAGCGACACCCAGGGCAAAGTTAATCAGGAATAATTTGCCCCAAAATTTCGTCATACGTAAGTACACTTCGTTACCGGTGCGTACGTAGGCTGTCTCCAGAATGGCGACGAATATGGATAACCCCAGTGTAATCGGAACGAAGAAAAAGTGATACACTGTGGTTATGGCAAATTGCCAACGCGCCAGTACAAGAGCATCCATAAAGACCTCCTTTCCCGTTGATTAAACGGTGTTTTTGGGTTGAGTTAGTTGTTGGGTGCTTATCTTAAGATCGCCGTCGTGGAAAGCGAATTCGGCGATCTTTTTTTTATCAAAATTTTCTAACAGAAGACGTTCCTGCTCTACGAAAAAATTATGAATTTGGCATGAGGAGACTAATGGACAAATCTGATGATTCCAGATACATTCATTGAGTGTAGAGTTAAAATCCATCGCTCTTAGAATATCCAGAATCGATAAAGCCTGTGGATCTTTTTGTAAATACACGCCTCCAAAACGCCCCTGAATGGATGCCGTAATACCTTTTTTATTTAATTGATGAATGATTTTATTGGCGATAGGTTTGGTAATGGTCAGGACCTTTGCCAGGTAGGAAACCGGGGTAGGTTGTTTGTCTGTACGACCAGCTAAATATGCGCAGATTCGAATGGCGTAATCATATTCGCGTTTGATAAGCGC
>CAZJNP010000475.1:0-3012 GCA_964547355.1 uncultured Calditrichaceae bacterium | reverse complement strand
GTGTTGAATTGGGAAGTGTTTGCAAGAGATACGATTGGGAAACAACTGGTTCGTTCCGCCGATTCTATTTCTGCAAATATAGCTGAAAGCCATGGAAGATTTCATTACAAAGACAAAAGCAAGTTTGGATATTATGCCCGTGGTTCTTGTGAAGAAACGAAAAGTTGGATACGAAAGGCGATAAAACGAAATCTACTTACGAATGAGGAAGCGGCTGAACTGATTGGAAAACTTGAACGAATAGGGCCAAAACTGAACGCACTCATCAACACCTACAAGCAACATAAATGATGCAGATTCCCAGTTCCGAGTTCCTAATTCCAATTGACAAAACACAAACCATAAGATACATAAGGAGACGAGCATGTCTAAGTACAAAATTGCCTGGTTGCCGGGCGACGGAGTAGGTAACGATGTAATGGAAGCGGCGCGTATTGTGCTGGATGCGTTAAAATTCGACGCGGAGTATATTCACGGTGACATCGGCTGGGAATGCTGGAAACACGAGGGTGATCCTCTGCCCCAGCGCACCATCGAAATGATGAAACAAACCGACGCAGCCCTGTTCGGAGCTATTACTTCCAAACCCAAAGAAGAGGCGGCCAAAGAACTGGACGATCATCTTAAAGATAAAGGCCTGGTGTACTTTTCGCCGATTGTGCGCTTACGCCAGGAATTCAATCTGCATACCAATCTGCGTCCCTGTAAGGCGTACCCCGGTAATCCCCTCAATTTAAAAGAAGGGATTGATCTGGTCGTATTCCGTGAAAACACCGAAGGTATGTATGGCGGCGTGGAATTTCATCCCATCCCGCAGGAAGTGTTTGATGTGCTGGATAAACACCATCCCAAAATGAAAAAATTCGCCAAATACGGTCTGGAAAATCTGGCCATGTCCACACGCATCATGAGCCGCCAGATGTGCCGTAACATCGTAACCCAGGCCTTCGAATACGCCCAAAAGCATGGTTACAAATCGGTAACGGTAGTAGATAAACCCAACGTGCTGCGCGAGACCGGCGGACTGATGATTCGCACCGCCCGCGAAGTGGCAAAGAACTATCCCGACATCGAATTGTGGGAAACCAACATCGACGCCCAAACCATGTGGTTGGTAAAGAATCCTACGGACTATGGCGTAATGGTGGCCGAGAATATGTTCGGAGATATTATTTCAGACCTGGCTGCACAGCTGGTGGGCGGACTGGGCTTTGCTTCCAGCGGCAACATCGGCGATAATTACGCCGTGTTCGAACCGACCCACGGTTCCGCGCCCAAATACGCCGGGCAGTACAAAGTAAACCCCATGGCCATGCTGCTGACCAGCAAACTGATGCTGGACTGGCTGGATGAAAAAGATATGGCCGACCGGCTGGAAAACGCCATCGCCGCTGTGATCAAAGAAGGAAAGGTGCGCACCTACGACATGGGCGGAAACAACACCACCCTGGAAGTAGCGGAAGAAGTGGCGAGGAAGCTGTAAATTAGGAAATAGGAAATAGGAATTGGGAATTATTCGTGTAGGGCAAAAGCTGGAAGTTCCTGGTTCCCGGTTCCAGGTAGAACATGAAAGGTTTATTATGAAAGAATACATCACCTATCAGATGGCTGAATTTACCAAAAAGCTGCAATACGAAGACCTGACACCGGAAACGGTGACCAACGTAAAGCGCTTTCTGCTGGATTCCATTGGTTGTGCGTTTGGAGGCAGCCAGACGGAAGATGTTAAGATTATGCTGGATTTCTTTAACGAAATCGGCGGAAAAGGAGAAGGTACGGTCATTCAATCGGGTCAAAAACTGCCCATGATTCACCAGGGTTTCCTCAACTCGCTGATGATCCGGGCGCTGGATTACAACGACATCTATTGGGAAGAAGACCCCTCCCATCCCAGCGATCTCATTCCGGCGGCTTTAAGTCCGGCGGAATATCTGCACAAAAGCGGCAAGGATTTAATTACCGCCATTGTACTGGCTTATGAGTGGGAGCAGCGTCTGTGCGAGTTTGCACATCCCGGTGTACGCGAGACCAAATGGCACCATGCCACGCTGACCCAGTTTGCTTCACCTTTGGCCGCGGGCAAGGTGCTGGACCTTTCTGTGGAAGAGCTGGTGCACGCGATAGGGATTTCCGCCAGCCACAATCATACGCTGGGTGTGGTTACGGCCGGCAATCTGACCATGATGAAAAATACGGTGGACCCTATGGCGGTGCAGGCCGGGTTGTTCGCCGCCTTGCTGGCCAAACGCGGCTACGAAGGTCCGGCGCACGTTATCGACGGCAAAGAGGGACTGGTGGATGTTTTTGTTAATAATGAGTTTGAATTAAACATCCTGACCGACGGTTTGGGCGACACATTCCGGATCAACCGCTGTTCCATGAAGGCTTTTCCCACGGAAGCGCTGACCCACACGCCCATGTCCGCTGTGATTAAGCTTATGCAGGAAAACAATATTAAAAAGGAAGAAATCGAGCAGGTCACTATCGGAACCGTAGCGCGGGCCGCGGATATTCTGTCCGATCCGTCCAAATATGACCCCAAAACCCGCGAGACCGCCGATCACAGTCTGCCATATTGCATCAGTGTCTGCATTGTGGACGGCACGGTTACTCCCGCGTCTTTCAGCGAGGAAAAAATCTTTGATCCCGAAGTACGATCGTTCCTGCCAAAGATCAAAGTGGTGGCCAAACCGGGGTTCGAAAAGACCTTCCCGGCTCTTAAACAGGCCAGTGCGGAGATTTTAACCAAAGACGGTCGGAAATTTGAGATTACGCTGGATTATCCGCTGGGCGATTACCGCGAACCGATGGACGAAGCCACGCTGCTTAAAAAGTTTGATTCGATGGTACTGCCTCTGGTGGGTCAGGAAAAACGCGACCGCATTGTGGATGTTGTGATGAATCTGGAAAAAGAGACGGATGTGGCAAATCTGATGCAGTTGCTCGGAAAATAATCGAATAAAAAAGAGGCTGTCTCAAAAGTAAAAGAGTCAGCCTTTTTTATTAAGCTAT
>CAZJNP010000474.1:0-3014 GCA_964547355.1 uncultured Calditrichaceae bacterium | reverse complement strand
CCGCTGTTCATTGCTTCCGGAAAAGGATCCAAAATCAGGGATGTTGACGATAAAGAATACATTGATTTTGTCGGATCGTGGGGGCCGCTCATCTTAGGCCATGCACATCCCGAAGTCGTTAATGCCGTCAAAGAAACCGCCGAGCGCGGCACCAGCTTTGGCGCACCCACGGAATTGGAAGTGCGCATTGCCGAAAAAATTATCGAAATGGTGCCCTCCGTGGAAATGGTGCGCATGGTCAATTCCGGCACCGAAGCCACCATGAGCGCCATCCGATTAGCTCGCGGATATACCGGACGCAACAAAATTATAAAATTTGAAGGTTGTTACCACGGTCATGGCGACAGTTTTTTGATCAAAGCCGGTTCCGGCGCGCTCACTTTAGGTGAACCGAACAGTCCCGGTGTTCCGGCGGCAATCGCCAAAGAAACCCTGACCGCTCAGTTTAATGATCTCGATTCTGTTCAGCATTTATTCGAACAATTCGGTAAAGACATTGCTGCAGTGATCGTGGAGCCCATTGCCGGCAATATGGGTGTTATCCCTCCGGCTCAAGAGTTTTTACCTGGCCTGCGTCGGTTGTGCGAAAGGTACGGAGCTTTGCTGATTTTTGATGAAGTGATGACCGGTTTCCGCGTACATCCGGGCGGTGCGCAAGCTCTGTACGGGGTGATGCCGGATTTAACCACCATGGGTAAAATTATCGGTGGGGGCTTACCGGCAGCGGCCTATGGTGGAAAGAAGGAAATCATGGAACAGGTGGCTCCGGTAGGTCCGGTGTACCAGGCCGGTACTCTGTCCGGCAATCCTTTAGCGATGGCAGCCGGATTGAAAACGCTGGAACTTATTTCCCAATCCGGTTTTTTTGACGCTCTGAATCAGAAAGCCAACGCCTTTTTTAATGATTTGAAAACGTTTATTGAAGAAAACCAGTTGCCCCTGTGTGTGAATCATGTGAATTCCATGGGTTGTTTGTTCTTTAAGGAAGGAAGCGTTCGTAATTTTAATGACGCGGTACAATCGGATACGGATAAGTTTGCCGCTTATTTTGCCGGGATGTTAGCACGGGGTATTTATCTGGCACCGTCTCAGTTCGAAGCGATGTTTATTTCCGATGTTCATACCGAAGATGACCTCCAGAAGACACTGACAGCAGGGAAGCAGGTCTTAAATACGATATTTCATTGAAAAGTATTCGAACAAATCAAAAGAAGGCTGTCCCAAAGAGGGCGGCCTTTTTTGATTTTCATGCATGCTGACATTTCCGGTGGGTAGAGTGAAACATTTGGACGGATGAATTCACTTATGGGGAAGTTTGTTTAACAGGTCAAATTCTGACAATTATCTGGAAAACAGAGGCGTCCTGAGCGGTAAACGATAGGCTATGATGTCCCGGTTGCTTTGAACGTTTTTGCCTGGAAAAGGCATTGCATTCATGGCACCTTAAGGGGCGCACACAGGCTTAGCGGGGCAGGTTATGCCACCGATGCGTAAGATTCTGTTAGGGCACTATTGATGTTTTAGCTTTTCCTCTTCTACCAAATTCGCTGAGAAATTTGGGTAGCGGATGATTCCAATTACGTCGGAAGTCCAATTTTTTTTAAAGAATTCTAATTTTACTCAATACGCAGATTTTAACTCCCTCTCTTCAAATGCGTTTCGAAACTTCTATTTCGGATAAATATAAGTTGATTTATATGATCACAGAGTGCAAATTCGGGCAGTCAAATAAGTGGACGGTACTCTATGTCAGAAAAACAAAGAATATACATGGATTACGCAGCGACCACGCCGCTGGATCCCCGTGTTTTCGAAAAGATGAAACCGTATCTTACAGAATTTTGGGGTAACAGTCGTTCGCTGCACCATTTCGGAAAAATCATGGCCGAGGCTTTGGAGCGCTCAAGGGAAATCTTTGCTGCGGAATTGGAATGCGCCCCCTCTGAAGTGATCTTTACCTCTTCAGCCACGGAAGCAAATAATACAGTGCTCAAAGGAGTGGCTTTCTCCAGCGAGTACAAGGGAAAACACCTGATCATTTCCGAAATCGAACATTCCTCGATTAATGAAACGGCCAATTACCTGTCTCAGATCGGCTTCGAAATCTCCCGTATTAAAGTTGATCCATCCGGAAGAATCGATTTGGATGATTTAAAACAAAAAATCCGTCCGGATACGATTCTGGTGTCTATAATGCACGTGAATAACGAGATTGGCACAATCCAGCCCATTGAGGAAGTTGGCCGAATCTGTCGTGAACGGGGCGTATTATTTCACACGGACGCGTCGCAAGGTTTTGGCAAATTACCTCTTTCGGTCCATGAGCTGCCCGTCGATTTTTTGACAGCTTCTTCGCATAAAATTTATGGTCCGCTGGGAGCGGGTTTACTGTACATTAAACGCGGGCTCTCTCTTGTGCCCTTATTGCACGGCGGCAGGCATGAGTCGGGCATAAGAGCTTCCACGGTTAATATCCCTGCGGTGGTGGGATTTGCCGAAGCTGTTACATTATATGCTCAGGAACGCGGCAAGGAGAAGAGCCGTCTTGCGAAGTGGAAGGAAGAAATCACCGATTATCTTCAGAACCAGATCGAACAGGTACAGATTAACAGTCCGGCAGAGAATAGTATTTATAATATTTTAAATTTTTCGTTCGCAGGTGTGGACAGCGAACTTTTGCTCATGGCCTTGGATCAGAAGGGGATCGCCGTTTCGTCGGGATCCGCCTGTTCTTCGGGTCGGGTTAAGGAGTCAAGAGTTCTGAAAGCCTGCGGTGTTCCGTCGAAATTAATTCGCGGAACGATTCGGATCAGTTTGGGTCGGTTTACTACACAGCGGGAGGTGGAATATTTTTGCAAAACAATAACGGAATTGGTAAAACAAGTGAGAAAAATTTCATGAATCGAGTATTTATTTGCCATTATGGCGAAGTGGGGCTGAAAGGCGGGAACCGCGCTCTTTTTGAAAGAGAGTTGCTTAACAATATAAAACTGTCGGTTGCTGTTCATTTGCCG
>CAZJNP010000473.1:0-3017 GCA_964547355.1 uncultured Calditrichaceae bacterium | reverse complement strand
CTATTGACGTTGCCCACTAAACATAATAACTATACCCTGTACCCCTGAATCTAAATCCGCTTGTTTTTAGCCAGCGATTTTTTCAGAATTCGAAAGGCTTCTTCCGGGCTGTTGACAAAATTGAACAGCTTCAAATCTTCTTTGGCGATGGTGCCCCAGCGGGCCATGGCGTCAATATCGATGATTTCTTTCCAGTAATCCTGGCCGAAAATAATGATTGGCATGGGACGGTCGATTTTTTTTGTTTGGATCAGCGTCAGCACTTCCATCATTTCGTCCATGGTGCCGAAGCCGCCCGGAAAAATAACCAGCGCCTGAGCAAGATACACCAGCCAGTATTTTCTCATGAAGAAGTAGTGAAATTCGAACATGAATTCTTCGGAAATATAAGGATTGGGTTCCTGCTCGTGGGGCAGAGAAATGTTCAGACCGATGGATTTTCCGCCGGCCAGACTGGCGCCCCGATTGGCGGCCTCCATAATTCCGGGGCCGCCACCGGTGCAGACATAAAGTTTTTGTTTTTGACTGTCAGGTTGCATGGCCCATTCCGTAAGCAACCGGGCGAGCTCCGAAGCGTCCTCATAGTATTTGGACAACCGTAACTGAAGGCGTGCGGCAGAAAGGCGGTGCTCATTCTTCGGATTGGGGTTCTTCTCATATTCATCGGCGATGGCGAACAATTCCTGTTTGGCCTGTTCCTTCGGTTTAATACGGGCCGACCCAAAAAACACGATGGTCGCCTGGATGTCGTAATTCTGAAAGCGGTAGTGCGGTTCTAAAAATTCCGCCAGAATACGAATGGGACGCGCTTCGGCGCTGTTTAAGAAAGTTAAGTTTTTGTAAGCCTTTACCGGTTTTTTTCGCTTAGCCATGTCCGCTCCTGCTCAGTCCAATTGTTTCAGTATTTGATCGATCCGTGACCGGAAATCGTTCATTTCATTTTTATAATCGATTAAAAAGCTGTTTTCTTCAATTTTTCCCGTTACCGCCACCAACTCTTCCTTGCTGCGATAGGTGATTAAGCGGAAGGGATTGGTATAGTCTTTTTCCCTTGATTCCCAGGCCCAGGCGGAAAGTTGGCCAGCGGTGCGTGCGGCATAAGGCAGAATCTGTTTTAAAAAGTTTCCATCCAGTGCGTCGATCGATTTGCCGTACAAATGTAGTAAAGTGAATATACCATGAGTCCGCTTGAGCGCTGGATAGTTTTGCCACCACTCATCGTAACGTTTGTGTACCTCCGGCCAGGTAGTCAATTTGCCTTCTTTAATATCGCTAAACAGTGTCTGAACAGCGGAATAGGGGACGATCTGCCCGCCAAAGTTTTCCCACACATGATCCGGTTCGGTATAGGTGTCGCGAATGGTTTGCAACGCCTTTGGCAGGTCCTGACCTTCTTCAAGAAAGGGAAGTAACGCCTGCAGCAATTGATTTACGCCGTAAAAAACGGAGATCATGTGGAACAGCGTTAATCCCTGTACCGGTTTAATAAAAATCGCCCGGCCTTTGCTAAGAAAACCGTCCAGTTCCAGTTTGATTTTTTTGTCAAGTTCGGGACGCTCAATCATCTGCTGGAGCGTTAATTCTTCTCCCAGCGCCCGATTAATCTGTTGATGCAGAAATTCGATTCCCTGCAGTAATTCTTCTACAGTATCCGGTGCCAGGTATTCGGTTTCGATGTGCTGCTCTTTGATTTTTCTCTTGTCCCGGCGTGCGAATTTCCAGGAATTTCGGGCCAGGGCGTACATGTTGTATTTGAACCAGTATCCCGGCATGATGAAAATGCTGGAATTATCCGGACCCGGACTGACCAGGGAAAATGGCAGTTTGATGTTCATCTCGGCGTAATAGGTTCCTTTGGCGATTAAGGCAAAAGAGCCAAAGTAGGAATTGTGCTTAAAGCTGGCGGAAAGTCCCGGCCAGAATCCGCGTTTGGCAAAAATCTCGCCGTCCGGAGAACGGGAATTGTGGTTGGATCCGATGGTCGCGCCGGCGGCGATGTTGGCCTGTCCCTGCACTGTGCAGGCGATTAAAAACGAGTTGTTATGGTGCTGCTCGTGGAAGGGAAAAGTCAGGTTGTTCAAAACCTCACAGCAAGAAATGGTTGAATTGTCGCTGATAAAGTTGTTCAGCACGCGGGCGCCGTATTTTAGTTGCACGTTGCGTCCGGTAGCGATATTCAGCGCTTTTACCCCGTAGATGATTTTATTACCATATCCGATGATGCCGTCTTCCACTTCCACATCTTCTCCGATGTAAGTGGACTCTTCTTCGCTGGACAGAATGGTCAGGTTTTGCAGTTTATTGGCGCCCTGAACGTGGCAATGACTGCCGAACTTTACGTTTTTGATGATGCGTGTGTCTTTAATGACGCAGTGATCTCCCACCAGCCCCCAGGTGAGGGGAAGAGCGGAAACCGTTTGGTCGGTCATTTCCTGCAGCCGGGAAAGGAGCTGCGGATCGTCGCGAAAATGCGACCATAAGTAGGCGTCCGCAGGCAGCATTCCCTCAAAAGCCAGGATGCTTCGGCCGCCGATTTCATTGGCGATTTCCAGCCAGATGCGCTCGTCTTCCTCTTCGCTCTGTTTGATGACGCCGTTGCCGAATTTGGCATTCCGGGTGGTCATCATTTCGTCCACATTGAACAGAAGGCACTGGTCGCCGATAAGATAGTTCGCGATGTACCCCACATTGCGCAGCGCCACATGATCGCCCAGGTCGCAGTTGGCGATCACGCTGTTGTAAAGACCAATCGGCTGAGAAAGCCCGTCTGCTTCCAGATACAAGGCCTCAAGTTTTCCGATCCGAACCATACCTCGAAATTCACAATTTCTCACCAGCGCCGGATCGAAGGGGTCTTTTACAAAAACCTGTTTCCAGTTTTCGGCGTAGTTGTTGTTTTCGGTTAATTTTTTGATTTCTTTTTCAGTGAGCACACGGAAGGAAGACGATGGGGTGCCAAGCCGTTCACGTTCCTGCATGTCCTGTAAAAAATGCGGTCGGGTGGTCATGGATACAAA
>CAZJNP010000472.1:0-3020 GCA_964547355.1 uncultured Calditrichaceae bacterium | reverse complement strand
AGCTAATAGATCCTAAATTAAGCAACCAATGATTTAAACCCGGGTGATGAAAACTTCTAACCGCACCATATATTTTTCTCCCATTAAGACTAAAAATTTCCAATTTTATATCACCGGCGTTGGGAATGGTAAAATCAATTCTGGTTTCTGGATTAAACGGATTTGGAAAATTACCCAGCAACTTAAAGTCCGAAGGATGGGTTTGGCTTTTACTTAGGTTTAAGGGGACGTCATTTAGATTAAGCGTTTGTGGACCGGTATAAGTTATTTTGACCCACAATTTTTGTCCCGGTGTATCGTCGCTTGTGTTGCGCGCCTTGACGACCAGCCAGTTCTGAGAGCCCGGAATAAATTCCATAAGAGAATTCCCACTTGCACTTTGGCTGAGCAGTAATGTTCCGTCACTGTTATACAGCTCAATCGTGTAGGATTGATTCGCGTCTTCCGGGAAGGTTTCTATGGTAATTACTTTTCCGGGATCGCCCCACATGCGGCACACGGTGCGCAGCGCCGTACTGTTTTCCGGAAGGCGTCCGCCTTCCTTGAGCGAATAGCTGTGGCGATCGCCCAGATCATCGGCCATTTCCCATTCCTGAGTGGTGCTGCGCTGCGCCGGTTCGAATCCTCCTGTAATCCCGGCCGGTCCCCATACGGCATATCCGCGCCGGATATTGCTGCCGTCGCAGGGCGGCACCCAAATGGTCACTCTTCCCTCACTGTCCGTCCATATGTCGTTGCTGTTTGCTCCCGAATAGTCGTGCAATTGCACATTAGGACCAAAATCGGTCTGAATGGTGGCGCTCTGACCGTTGGACCAGCTATCGGTAACGCCGATGATGGCATGACCGCTGCGTTCAATCACCAGCAAATCCGGCGCCTGCCAGCGCACCTTGTATGCACCGTCCTTGAAATTCAATTTTTGATGGCACCAGATCAGGTTCACCAAAAAGTCACGCGCCGGCAGTTCTGTTTCATCTTCCGGGTGGTGTGTCCAGCGCATGCCGGTGGTGCCGATGTCAAACAGGTCTTCAAAAAAGATGCTGGGTGAACCGTCCACGGCCATGGCAATGGCATAAGCGGCTTCTATACGCGGTTCCCGCGGATCAATATGTCCACCGGCCAGTTCGTTGTATGTATCCCACTGATCGTAATCACCGTTTTCATCCACAATAGGCCGAAAGGTATCGTGGCTATTGACAAAAGGAACCGTCCGGCTGCGGCGATCCTGTTGCTGACCGGGAATGCTGCCCAGATCGTAGGAATCAAACCCGTAAACCATATCGTGCAGAGCCTGGCGGAAGGGTAAATCAAAGGTTCCCACAATATCGGTAAAGCCGTCGCTATTATTGACATCATCCACCCACTGATCGATTTCCTGTTTGTTGCCAATGTATTCGCCGGCGGCGAACATGGTCTCACCTCCGGAAGCCCAGCCGGCGTCGTAAGCCAGATGCCACAGGAAATCTTTGGTGGCCCAGTAGGGAAAATGCTTGGCGGCATCAATGCGATAACCATCCACACCGGTTTGTTTTTTCATCCACACATTCCAGGTGCGCATGCCATTACGCATGTAGTCCGGTTCCTGTACGGGATTGTAGGTGCAGTTGCTGCTCTGCCCGTAAGCGCCCTGATAGTAACAGATGTCCGGACCCCAGGCACCGGAAGTCCAGTCGTCATCTTCCGTATTGTGATCGGGGTTGGGATGAAAATTCTGCCAGTTTTTGGGAAAGCGCCCCTCCCGACCGTAGTATTCTTCCGCGGTTTTCAAAAACACCGGATCTTTATAGCACACGTAACGAAAATTTTTGTACTTGTTGGACCAGGCTTCCGGGTCCTCGCCGCCAGCGCCGGACTCGGTTCCTGCATTGGCCAGGTGATTCCAGACCACATCCTGAATCACATCCATACCGTTGGCGTGCAGTACAGCCACGGCACGCAGATACTGATCCTTATCGCCAAACCGGGTGGTTGTGCTTCCTTTTTGGTATTTGTCCCCCAGGTCGTAGTGATCAAACGGCGCGTAGCCGTTGGAACTGGTGGAACTGTTTTTCACAGTGGGGGGAATCCAGACTGCATCAATACCCATTTCACGCAGACGCGGCGCCAATTTGGCCAGATAGGTCGCCCAGTTGTTGGGATAATTGTCGTTCCAGTAATCCCACCAAAAACCCTGCAAAACCACTTTACCGTTCCAGGGATTGGCAGAAACAATCATTATAAATGAAAAAATGAAGATTAGCGCGCGTTTAAACATGATTTTCTTCCGTTTAAATAAAAAGAGGAAAAGCGTCACTCAGAATTTAGTTATTAACTTCCAGCAGCACAAGAAATTTGACCAAAAAATCTCCCGAATTGACTGCAAAACGGTTAAATATTTGTATTCCCTAACCGTTACAAAGGTAAATTCTGAAAATGTTTATTATTTACAGCCTTTCAAAGATGCCCGTTTCATGTCGTCCCTTTTCCTCAGATTTGACCCGCGGCTATTCATTCTGAATCCCGTTGAAATCCCCCTTTAGGCGCTACATTCCGATTTTGAACCAATAGGAATATTGTGAATCATTGAAAATAGGAGAGGGATTTCACAAGGCAAGGCTGAATTGATACTTAAAATAAAATTTGGCGGGCATTTAGTTTCATTCCAAAAGATTACTGCAAACAAAACAACCTTACGCAATGATTAAAGCTTTGGGTTCTTTCCTCTGCCATTAGGGGTTGGAATCATCGCTTTGCTTCATGCGCTCGGGCGTTGGTTTCCCAATTATACTGCATTGTATAAAAATACAACAAACACCAAAAAAATAATTGACAACTATATATTTCCTTCATATTTTGCGCCGCAACAGAAAATACTGAAAACTAATATTATTCAGATATGGGTATTTTTATGTAGTTTGAATTCAACACATATTTAACTTTATCAGGAAAGGTGGAGGGAACAGGCCCTGCGAAGCCTTAGCAACCGGTCCGTAAACGGAACAAGGTGCTAAATCCTGCCCCGTAAGGGGAAAGATAAAGGA
>CAZJNP010000471.1:0-3025 GCA_964547355.1 uncultured Calditrichaceae bacterium | reverse complement strand
ATTACAAACAGACCAGTAAGCCCCGAATTTCGGCCGGAGCGGCTTTTAAAAAGGCAGTGCAATCCGGGTTGATTCAACCGGCCGTGTGGCAAGCCGGGCAACATTCCGTGCAGGTAGAAAAATCATCCGCAGCGCAGGGGGTGCCTCAGATCGTCGGAGATGTCACGGAGTCCATTAATTATGATGAAGACAAAGAGCTGAACGGCTGGGGGCAAACACCTCCCGATAATCACGGTTGCGCGGGACCAGAACATTTTATTCTGGTGGTGAACACAGCCATTCAATGGTATACCAAAACGGATCGGGTGCTGCAGTACAGCGACGACCTGAATGATTTTTTCAGCGCCACCGAACCGTCGGATTTATTCGATCCTCGCGTGCTTTATGACCAGTACAATCAGCGTTTTGTGGTGATTGCTGACGAGGAAGATGACGCAACGGAAATCAATTATATCCATCTGGCGGTTTCCCAAACTTCCGACCCGAACGACGGCTGGTATTTCCAAAAAATCAATACGAAGACAAATGTCAACGGCACTGACACCTGGTTGGATTTTCCTGCGCTGGCGGTCAGCAGTGAAGCGATTTACATCACGGGGAATATGTTTAGTTTTAGCAGTATTTTCCAGGCCACACGTTTGTGGATTCTTGACAAAGGGTTGTATAATGGTGTCGATACTTCCACGGTCTATATATACGATCCTTCCACCGAAGCGGGGTTGAGCGACCAGGCCTTTACCATTATCCCTGCGCATATGTATGGAGACCAGCCCGGCAGCGTGGGTACCTTTTTATTCACTACAGAATGGGAAGACGGCAACGGGAATGACGATTTGATCGGCATTTTCAGGGTGGACGATCCCCTGGGTACGTCCGGTGGTCCTGTGTTTACCGTTCAATTTCTCAATCCGGGAGAAATCCATAATAATGATGCCGGAGTACCAACGGCTCCGCAATTGGGAAGCGATATTAATATTGATTTTGGGGATGACCGGGCGCAAAGCTGTGTATGGAGTTCTAATACGCTTGTGGGCGCTTACACCATTAACCCTTCCTCGGGTTCGCAGGCCGGCCAGGCCACCAATTTCTGGTTTACAGTGAATACTTCCGATCTGGGCGTGCTCAGCCTGGAGCAGCAGGGTTTAATCGCTGCGGACGATATTGCAGATTCCACCCACACCGGATTCCCGGCCGTGGCGATCAATGACAGTGGCGATATTGCCATAGGATTTTCCGCTGTGGCCAAATCGATCTATGCCGGTTCCTATTTTACCATCCACCAGCATAACGACCCGGCTGGCGAAGTGCAGCCCTCTCAGATGATGCATGCTGGTTTGGATTATTACGTCAGAACCGGGTTACCGATCCATATTGGAAACCGTTGGGGCGACTATAGCGCCATGGCCCTGGATCCGGTCGATAGATATTATTTCTGGGTATTTAATCAATATGCCTGGACCAGAGGCGATTACGATCCATTTGCGGATGAAGACGGACGCTGGGCCACTTCTTTTGCCAAAATCAATCCTAACAGCGGACCTTCGGCTCTTGATGATCCTTTTGATAATGGCGAGCTAACACGTACCTTTGTTTTAGAACAGAATTATCCCAATCCGTTCAATCCGGTTACCTCCATTCGCTATCAGTTGTCAAAGACCGGTCTGGTGAAATTGACGGTGTACAATGCGCTGGGAGAGAAGGTGGCTGTTCTGGTCAACGAAAAACAAAATCCCGGCCCATACGAAATCCAGTTTAGCGGCGCCGACCTGCCTTCTGGTATTTACTTTTACACGTTGAAAACAGGAGAATTCGAACAGACCCGTAAAATGATTTTACTCCGATAGCGGCTGTAAAAGATTTCAAACCCTGGTTGACCAGACACGATTTTTTTTTAACCGAATCGGATCTGCCTTTGTTTTACTACAAAGGCACCCGTTTCGGTTTTTTTATTTTTGAGCCGGATCATTTAAAAAATGGAGCATTACGAATAGGTTCCGGCCAGCGCATATGAGGAACCAGTTGCCGATTTAGAACCACATTGCTTTATCATGGGAGAAATTCTGGACAGCTATTACGTTCAGGAGTACACCGTACAGCAATATCTGAATAGAACAACAGAGTATTTGAACGAATTTGAAAATGAAGTGGATATTTGGGAAGTAGGGAATGAAGTCAACGGGGATTGGCTGGGCGAAACCGATAGCGTTGTTAAAAAAATTGAAGGGGCCTATAATATCGTTTCGGACAGAGGTAAAACCACGGCACTTACGCTCTATTATAACAGGGATTGCTGTTACGATAAACCGGAGCATGAGATGTTTACCTGGGTCAATGAAAATTTGCCGGAATCGATGAAACAGGGACTGAACTATGTTCTGGTTAGTTATTATGAAGACGACTGTGAAGGGGTTTCGGATGTAACTAATATTGATATTTGTGATCAGCCAAAGGGCGTGTAATTTTTACGGATGGCTACTACCATCGGATGGCAAACCATGAAAATCATCCGGCTTAAGTGATGCACGTCGTAATGTAAGTCGCATCAAAATGTGGGTGATTCCTTGCGTTGAATTCATTATGTCGATGGCGCGACCATATTCCCAATTTTGACGATAAATCAGGAAAAAAGACTTAGCAAATACATTCAATGCCACGTTTCCTATTTGCTCTTTACTGTTTTCTTGTTTACTGGGCCCACGTGCGTGTTTTTGTATTTAAGAGGCTACCGGATTGCCGGATCATTTTCTTGTTTTCCTGTGAATTTTCCGTTAACTTCATGAATTTATTAAACAGAAAATAAAATGCAGTTGATAGCGGAATACCGGTCACAATCGGAACAGGAAACGAAAGAGATTGCCCGACAAATCGCCCGACGGTTACAGCCAAACGATATTGTCTTGCTGGAAGGGGACTTGGGCAGCGGCAAAACCTTTTTTGTTAAAGCTGTGTGTGAATTCTGGCAAACGGAGCAGGAAGCGGCCAGTCCTTCTTTTGCTCTGATTTATCAGTATAGCGGTCCCCGGCC
>CAZJNP010000470.1:0-3031 GCA_964547355.1 uncultured Calditrichaceae bacterium | reverse complement strand
CTTCAGGGTCGTGAAGCGGCGCCAACCGCACACCGTTTGAGGGCTTTAGCCCGGGAGGGTTGGGCTGAAGCCCTACAAGAACCGGGAGGCAGTCATGGGCACCACCATGAATGGCGGTGTTAGTCATTACCTGGGGAATGTTATTCTGTACCGTAATCTTTTTTATTTTCAGCCTCCTAACGTCCATTTTGCTCTATAGAATCAGGGGCTAACAGGTTTTTCATGTTGCGGTTTTGGGGGATATTCATTTTTATTTCAGAGCAGTCACTTTAAATCCGTTTACAGGAAACTGGTGGAACAGTACGGTTTCGGTTCAAAAAAGGGGATTGAACAGCAAGAAATCCGGGATACGAGGTTCGTCGGAGTGTTTTTCATTACTACGTCAGGATGCTCACGTCAGAGTACCCATACCACTGCAGTTCGGCATCTATGCCATTATATTCCGTTCGATTTCTTTTCGAGCGCACGCGTCAATGGCAGAGCGATGGCAAAAATGATGGCGAAGAGGAAGGCTGTTTCCCAATCCACCATGCTTACGCCGTGACGGAAATAGTTCCAGAGAAACGTCACCACAACAGCCGTTACCAGAGTCACAACAAAGGTTAACGCAACATCGGTAAAAAGTTGCCTAATGTTCATAGTCAACTCTCCAGTAAAATAATATCAGCATAAATATTTTAATAATGTCTGGTCAGACAGATCAAGGAAAAAGAAAAAAAAAAGAAAGGCAGGAGCGATTTTTGTGGTTCACCTAATGGGAAGAAAGGTATAGGGTATAAATGGAAAGAGGAAATAAAGGGAAGTAGTACTACCCTACACCTTATACCTTATGTCTTCATTTCCTACAACCCTTAACTTACCGCTTTTCCGATGAGAGTATTAGAGGTAACTTCTTCAATCTCCACCTGCACCATATCACCGATTCGGGCGCCGTTGTCCGGGAAAACGACGATCTTGTTGCCGTCGTTTCTGCCTAATAGCTGGTTTGGCTTTTTACCGGTGGTTTCCACCAGCACCTCGAACGTCTGCCCCAGATGCGTTTGGTTGCGTTTAAGGGCGATTTTCTTTTGCATGTCGATCAATCGGGTCAGGCGCGACTGTTTTTCCTCTTCCGGTACGTCGTCCGGATATTTGCGAGAGGCAATGGTGTGCTGCCGTTCGGAATATTTGAACATGAAAGCCGCGTCAAATTCCACTTCCCGCATCACCTTCAGTGTGTCCTGAAATTCTTCCTCGGTTTCGGAAGGAAAACCCACAATGACGTCGGTGGTCAGGGCGAGATCGGGGATCATCTGCCGCATTTGATCCACCAGATTCAGGAATTCCTTTTGCGTGTAGGTGCGGTTCATCAGCTCCAGCACGCGGTCGTTTCCGGCCTGAAGCGGCAGGTGAATATGCTTGCAGGCTTTGGGATTTTCCGCCACAACTTTAAGCAGCTTTTCCGGAAAGTCCTTGGGATGCGGGGAGGTGAAGCGGATGCGCTGAATGCCCTGCACTGCGCTCACCATTTCGATCAGATCGGCAAAATCGTATTTTTCGAACCGGTAGGAATTGACATTCTGTCCCAGCAACGTGATCTGCTTGTACCCCATTTCTGCCAGGCGGCGCACCTCTTCCACGATGTTCTGCGGATCGCGGCTGCGCTCCCGGCCGCGGGTGTAAGGTACTACGCAAAAGGTGCAAAAATTATCACAACCCCGGCTGACGGCAATCCAGGCGTTCACGCCGCCTTCATGCTCGGGAAAGATGTCGCTGTACGTTTCGTATTCGGAGAGAGTCAACGCGTACTCCCTATCGCCGACTTCGGAAATATTGTGCAGCATCTGCGGTAATTTTTTGTAACTGTCCGGTCCGGCAATCAAATCCACGGCGATATTTTCTTCCAGAATCTCTTCGCGCAGATTTTGAGCCATGCAGCCCAGCACGCCCAGCACAATCTCTTTATTTTTCTTTTTTAGCTGTTTTAGCTGGTTAATGCGCTGCTGCACCTTCTGGTGGGCGTTCTCCCGCACGGAACAGGTGTTCAGGAAGATCACCTGTGCGTCTTCCGGCTGTTCCGCAAAAGCGTAATTTTCCTTCTTTAAAATGGCCTTAACGATCTCGGTGTCGTATTCGTTCATTTGACACCCGTACGTCTCTATGTAAACTTTTTTCACGTGAGTTCTCCGAGAATTTTATCTTGCTCAACCTGTTTCAATGTCACCCGGCGCAGGGTGTTTTTTAAATCGTGGTCGGATTTTACCCGAATACGCATATAGTTGTCGCTGAATCCCTCCCAGAAGCCGTCGTGTTGTTCTTCGAACAGGACATCCACGGTTTGGCCGAGGAATGACTCGTAAAACGCGGTCTTTTTCCGCCGGCCCACTTCGAGCATTATTTGCGCGCGCTCTTTTTTAACCGCATGAGGCACTTTAGGTTTCAACTTGTACGAACTCGTTCCCTTGCGATCCGAATAAGTGAATACATGAAAGTAGGAAATCGGCAGATCCACCACCAGCTTTTTTGTGTTGATAAACTGTTCGTCGCTTTCTGTGGGGTAACCGACCATGATATCCGTTCCGAGGCCGAGGCTGGGAATTTTTTCCGTCGCGTATTCCACAATTTCGCGGAATTCGGCTGCCGTATGTTTGCGGCGCATGGATTCCAGAATGGCATCATCTCCGCTTTGCAGGGGAATATGCAAATGACGGCAGATTTTTTTGGAATCTGCCATGTAGTCGATCAGGTTCCGGCCCACTGTGGTGGGTTCGATGGAGCTGATGCGGATGCGCTCCAACCCGTTGATCTTTTCCAGCTCCTGCAGCACATCCAAAAAACGGCGTCCGTCCTGAACATAAGTGCCGATATTCACCCCGGTAAGAACGATCTCTTTGAAGCCCATATCGGCCAGTTTTCTTGCCTCGTCCAGAATGTCGTTGAATTTGCGGCTGCGGGCCGGGCCGCGGGCCTTGGCGATGATGCAAAAGGAACAGACAAAATTACAGCCGTCCTGAATTTTCAGATTGGCCCGGGTATGTGTATCGTACAAACC
>CAZJNP010000469.1:0-3047 GCA_964547355.1 uncultured Calditrichaceae bacterium | reverse complement strand
GCTCAGGGTACTGTTGCCGGCTTTGCATCGACCATAGTTTTTAAATTAATGGCCGCAATCAGCGCCCTCCCGTTTTGCCGCCAGGCGGTTGCCGGATCCGTATCCGGCAGTTCCAGCGTAACGACCGGGATTTGCCGTTCCCTTCCGGCATAATTGCCAAAGGAACCCGGCGTGGCGTACCCCACATCTGTGGTAACCGGATAGTGATTGTAAGAAGCAAGCAATTCCGCCAGTTCCCGCGCTGGACCATCGTAATTATTCATTTCCAACGGTTCATGGATAGTGATGATTTTTACCGGATTGTATTGTTCCAACAATCCCATCACGATCTGGGTTTCCGTCTCGGAACCCGGATTAATGCCAGGAAAGTTTTCTTTTCGCTCATAAATAGGCGACCAATTCCCCGTCGGGAAATTCCGGTTAATATCCACGCCGTTGGCGTTGGTGCGGCTGCGCTCCAGCAAACCGTCCGGATTGACCACCGGCACAAGAACCGCCTTTTCCTGAATCCAATCCGGATGGACAAATAAAGATTCCGCCAGCTGGCACACCAGATGAAACCCGAGTTGTTCATCTCCGTGAAAGGCACCAAAGATCAAAGTGACCTCATTTCCGCTTCCGACCTCCATCAAATAAATATCATGTCCCTGCTCCGAACGACCAACCACCTGCCAGGGTAAGGCGCTTGTTTTCAAAGATGCGTACAGGTTTTTTGTTTTGTAATGCAACGTCAGATGCCTGAAATACGGAACGGCGTATAAGTATATCAAAACCGCTACCAAAACCAAAGCGATCACAAAATTCCATTTAATGCGCAGCGTCATTTTAACCTCGTTTTAATGGGGTGAACAGCGTAGTACCAAGAGGTAAAGATATTTCATAATCAAATGAAATGCCAGCGAATAAAAATCCATGGGCTAAAACACCTCAATGATAGGGTATAAAAAAACTGATTTCTCCTTAAAAATATTATTAAATTCCCTTTATGGAAAATACAATTACAAGTTTAAATCGAAATATTAATTCAAGCAATATAGCGCTTAACAACAGTCGTATTGAAAATTACGGTCATAAAGGTAGAACATATATATCAAAATAATTATGCAGGATATGGGATTGACACAACCCTAACGGCCTATATTGTGATATTATCTGGCGCGATTTACTACGGCGCAAAGACAAAAGAGGCTTTATATCACTTCCGCTCTCGCTAAGAGCTGTACCGGGTTATTCAAATAGCACCCTTGTGGGGCTTTTTTGTCTTCTGTGAAAGTTTATTTATCAGTTACTTGGTTGTTGTGTTACTGGGTTATTGGAAAAGTGGGGGAATTGTTAATTCCTCACATCATTCTTTTGAAAATTTTGGAGATTATTCAGTTTTTGGATTTTTTCTTGTTTCTATTTTCTTTTTTAAATATATTTCCGCATATATTTAAGACTATTAATTAGTTCCCCTCAAGGATGATCGGATATTTTTAAATAAATTTAAAACAAAGTTATTTAGGAAGTAATAATTTATTTAAAAAAAATCTTATCTTTTTATTATTTCAGCAATTTTCTTTGTAAGCTATAATGTTTTAACAAAAAGAGCTAATGTTAAAATTAACTAAGCCAATTGCGATGCTAATAACATTAAATTTTGTTAACAAAGTAAGAAAATTAAATAATCAAAATTTTTTGCACACCCTATTTAAATGTATCTCGCGCAGCAGCATCTTATTCCGTTATTTCTTGCTAAGAAAACAAAAAAATAATGACTTGTTCATGATCTTAAATTTCAGCGGCTTTTCCTTCTGTATATCTGTACTGGTACAGAACAATCAAGGGCTTAGTGCAAAATAAAAAGCGTTTTTAGTAAAATAAAATCGTATCGGCTTTCTTATTGCTAACCGGTTTGCAAAAAAAACGGAATTGCCCACTAATTATATGGATTTTCATTTCTTATAACTACCTCAATCAGAGCGGCATTTATAGTAGTACACTTAATCCCCTCCGTGGGATAAGTGCATTTTAAAATATAACCCTTAACCATGATTAAATAAGGAGGCATCAAATGAAAAAATTTCTTATCTATCAGTATTTATTCGTTCTTTTAGCTCTAAGCTTTGCTCTGCCGCAGAACCCGCTGCATACGCAGGAAGAAAACTGGCAGGCGTTGGCAAAAAAAATTATCAATATTAATGCCAATATCAAGCCGGGCGATGTTGTTGTCGTTTCCGGGGGTAAGCACACAATTCCTTTTATGGAAGCTTTGGCCATCGAAATCCAGAAAAAGGGTGGCATGGCCCCCATGCTTCTTAGTTCCGATAAAGTTTTGCGTGCTTTTTATCTGGAAACGCCCAAACAATATCTTTCGCAGGAAGAGCGGTACCTTGTAGAATGGATTAAAAACGTGGATGTATGGATTAGCCTTCCTTCCGCTAAAGATCCTAAATCAACCTTTGCCGATATCCCGGAAGACCGGCGTGCCGCGGCCTTAAAAGCTAGCAAATTTCTGGACAACAAGTTGAATGAACTTGAAATTAGAGGTATCTATATTGCTTATCCCACCCGCGAACAGGCCCAAATGTATGGATTGGATTTTTCAGTCTTTGAAAAAATGCACTGGGACGCCATTAATGCTGATTATCAAAACTTATCCAGCAAAGCTGTGCGGCTTAAAAAAATTTTACAAAATGCGCGCCAAATAGAAGTAACCTCTCCGACCGGAACGCAGTTTACATTCAAAATGGGAGATCACCCGGTTTTCATCGACGATGGTATTCTGAGCGAAGAAGACGCCAAAAGCGGGTTATTCCTGAATCGCTGGGTTTCACTTCCTTCGGGTTCCGTCTTCTTCGCTCCAATGGAAAATTCGGCAAATGGAAAAGTTATTATTCATAATGATTTTTGTAATTATAGACCGCTTACTGATATTTCCTTTACTTTCAAAAACGGACTGTTAACCAATTTTAAGGCGGCAAAAGGAAGCGCGTGTTTTCAAAAGAAAATGGCACAGTTCTCCGGCGATGTGTTTAAGTTTAGTTATTTTTCCATCGGACTTAATC
>CAZJNP010000468.1:0-3069 GCA_964547355.1 uncultured Calditrichaceae bacterium | reverse complement strand
CAATCAAAAAAGCCGGAAGCTTATACCTCCGGCTGAGAATCATTTATAAAAAAGAATAGGAAAGTCCAACCGCAAGCGTTTGTTTTAATTGGCGAACAGGTGAAATATCGCTATCGTAAAGTAGTTTAAAATTGAAACTCACCGAGAGGTATTTAGCTACTTTAGCAGAGATTACGTTATCCCAGTTTACATCCACTTCATCAATCGCTTGCAGGTTGCTGAATAATCCAAGCTTTGAAGTAAACAGAATGGCCTCGGTTATCTGCCAGCTCACATCTGTCACAGATTCGGCGCCGAATTCCATACGCATTTTTTCGCCCTGCGCATATTGTTCGCTGAATTTATCGGCCACTGTTTCCTTTAGGGCAGCGCCCAGGCGGGTTTTTGCGATTTTAAAAGTTTGAAATCCCATGCCGGCGCTCAGCGTAAAATAGCCGGGGTCCAGAATGTGAGAAATTACCGTTTTGGAAGTATCCGTATAAGAATAACCATCGGTCATTTGCGTTAAACCGGATGCCGACACATAGGGGTTCACATATAAATTCATTTTATAGGTATATACCGTTTCCAGTTTAATTTCGTCTGCCGCTTTGCGCGCAGAAAGATCGCCAACTTTTGTCTTGCCGTAAGAGATTTTAGCGCTGTTATTCCACGAGTACTTTTCCTGTTCAAAATTGAATTTAGCTTTAATATTCAGCTGCCAGGACCAGGAATCTTCGCCACCTTTGGACCAGTTATCAAAACTGTTTTGGGTGAAATTAAGTAATCCTACCGCTTCTTTTTGCCAACCATACATGGGTTTTTCTTTTTTTTTGTCCTGGGCAAAAAGCATGGAGTTTAAAAATAAAAGTAGAACAGTAAAAGTATATATACGCATTAACATAAAAAAAATTCTCCTTGTTCTTTAAAAGTTGACGAAAAAGGAGGAATGTCCTTTCTCATCAACTTTTGGTTATGGGGCTAACAGCACAAATTACATACAGCGTTCTTTTAACAGATCGCAAATTTCCGTTAATAAAACTGCTTCTTTTGGTGGTGCCGGCGGCGCCTTAGGCGCCTCTTCTTTCCGCTTCATCGAGTTTATTCCTTTATTTTGTCAAAGGAATTGTTCCTTTTTGATCGAACGGTAACGAAAAGGTATTAAAAAAAGAAATCGGCGTTTTAAAATCCGCTTTCCCAGTAAAATGATATTCTAATTCTTTGTTACCAGTAAGTAAATTATAAACTGCCATTCCAATGTTTAAGAAATTTAATGTTACTGGCAAAGACAACACGCTTTGCTCTTTCTTTTTAACGGTCATCGGTTGATTTGTTAAACCTGAAAGCCATTTTGTACCGTTTACTTCCAGATTATATTTTAATTTGCTGACGATAAATCCAACGGTATTAGGATTCTTAATTTGAATTTCCACTTCAAGCTGTGCAGCGTTAAAACTTAGATTCTTCAGTTTTATCGTTTTCAAACGGATATCAGGCTTTCGCAGGTTTGGTAAATATCCTGTTTGGCTGATAGGTATTTTAACAACCCCCAATACAGGAACATTAACGTTGAGGGTAGTTTTTAACTGGTATTTTATGCTATCTGCATCTGTAAGGCTTTTAAAGGTTTTAAATATCTGATTAAAAGATAACGACAGAGGAACATCCAAACGGGATGTTTCATTTGCTTTTATTTGCGAATTTGTTTCCTGATTGCCCGTCAGAAAAGAGTGCCCATTCAAGAGCAAATCGTAATCGAAACCGGACAATTTAACAGCTACGGGGTTGGGATTTTCAATGGCCACTTTAAAATTTAAATCCACTTTTTGAAAGGTAAACCCCGTTACAACCACCTTTTCTATCTTTGCCTGAGGCTTCTGAATATTCACCTGTTGTAATATTTGCCACAATTTGGAACAGGAGGCCAGAACCAGAAACCCTGCCATAAATAATATCCAAATTGGTCTGTGTTGTATGGTATATTTTATAGCTATTCTCATATTTTTTTACCATCATTTTGTATCAACATATTTATTTTTCATTAAACAAATGGACGTCATGCTGAGGATAGGGGATAGAAATTTTATTTTCATCGAATGCTAATTTGACTTTTTCCTGCAAATCGAAAAACAAATTCCAGTAATCCGGAGCTTTTACCCATGCACGTACAGCAAAATTAACGGAACTATCCGCTAATTCGTTAAGGAGTACTTGCGGTGCAGGATCTTTAAATACGCGCGGGTCTTTTTCCAAAAGATTCATTAACAGATTTTTTGCTTTCTTGATGTCGTCCTCATAACCGATGCCAAAGGTCATATCCACGCGCCGGGTTTCTTCGACGGAGAAATTGATAATACTACCGTTGGAGACTGCGCCGTTAGGTATGATAATGGTCTTATTATCGGGAGTTTTGAGAATCGTATTAAAAACTTGGAGTTCATGCACCGTACCAAGATGTCCCTGGGTTTCGATAAAATCGCCCACTTTAAACGGTTTAAAAAGCAGGATTAACACACCACCCGCAAAATTAGAAAGACTGCCCTGCAACGCTAATCCCACAGCCAAACCGGCGGCGCCAATAATCGCTATAAAAGAAGTGGTGGCAATACCTATCATGGATGCTACGCTGATCAATAACAACACCTTAAGTCCTATATTAAGCAGGCTTCTAAAAAATTTTCGCAGGGAAACATCCACATTCCCTTTTTCCATGGCCTTTTCAGTGCTTTTGACCAACACCTTAATGATCCACAAACCGATCAATAATGCGACAATGGCCAGTAAGAAATCAGGGACGACTTCCCATAATAATTCAATACCTTTATCATAATATGTTTGTAAATCACCCATTGAAATACCCCTTTTATTAGATATTTGAAATTAAAATTAATGTGCTTCTTACCATTTCCTTTATTTTTTCATCATCGATAGTTAACCAATGTTCTAAAATTGGCACAATCCAGGTGCCAATACCAATCGCAACGTTACAAATTATCCGGATGATTTTTTCATCACGGGTTGTTTTGTAGGACTTAATAAAGGCTCTTACGGATTCAGGCCATTTTTCATAAAGGTGGAGTAGGGCCCAGC
>CAZJNP010000467.1:0-3077 GCA_964547355.1 uncultured Calditrichaceae bacterium | reverse complement strand
GAATTATCATCGCCATGGAAAACGAACTACGCGGAGAGAATCTTTACGTTACATTGGAAAAATATTTAAAATAAATCCGCTGTGATTTAATAGTTCCGCAGAAAGTGCACAACGTGCAAAATTTAAAAGGTGTTGATTAGTCCGAAATGAATTTTCCCCTGGGAAAAGCTGTCCCCTTTCCCTAAACCGTAATCCACACCCAAGATTCCCAGCGGAGTTTCCAAACGGATGCCCAGACCGTATCCGTAAAGAAGCTCCTCCCTGGTGGCATCGTCGATTTTGGTCTGGTAGTAGCCCCAGTCGTTAAAAAGGAATAATCGGGAATTTTTACTCAAAAGAAAACGATATTCCAGATTTACCCAGGAAACCAGAGGAGCCGCAAACTGATTTTCCCTGTATCCGCGCAACGATCGGCTGCCGCCAAACCAGAAATAGTCGCTTAAATTTAATTGTTCCCCCTTAATTTGCCGTAAATGCACCGCCACTGCGGCTACCTGGTTTCGCCAAACATTTAGATAACCTTCCGCATCCAGAGCAAGTGTTTGCAGGATTTCCCGCGTGCTTAGACTATCCTCACGAAGTAAATAATCCGGACCTGTTATTTCTTTGACACCACTGCTGTAACTGTTCTTTAAAAAGAAACCACGGGTTGGATTCAGTAAATAATCCCGTGTGTCGTAAACCAAACCCACCTCTCCATGCCAAATGTTGCTGCGCGGTAAGCGCAGGTCGCGGCTGGCCGCAGAATCCGGAATAATGGTCTTCTTCCTGATGGAAAATAAAATCCGTACCGCAGGAAACAGCCGCAGATCACTACCGATAAAATTCGACCATTCGATGTAGGTGGTATCACGCACCACACGATTTAAGCCAAAATTCAGATCAATCGGAAAATTGAAAACCCACGGCTCTGTGTAAGCAAAATTAAAATCCTCGGAAAACTGGTCAACTTTTTTCCAGTGTACCATAAATTTTCTTGCCGTTCCAAACAGGTTCTTAAAAGAAAGGTCGATCAGCCCGGTAAAATAACCGCCGGATTTACCGCTCAGGTTTTGGGCAGGCTGTGGAATGTAGCCCACCACCCCGTTAAACATCGTGGCGTTCCCCTCTTCGATGGTAATTTGGATAATCACACTATCCTGTGAGACTTTAATGAGCTCCGGCGCGGATACGGATTTAAAAATACCCAACCGTTCAAGCTGTTGAGGCACTTTATGAATTTGTTTTTCAGAATAACGCGCTCCCGGGTAAATGCTAAGCTCTCGCAGAATTACACGGTCCTTCGTATAGGAATTTCCGCTGATCAGTATATCCTTAATAAACACCGGCCGGTGCTCATGAACGGTTATTCTTACATCGGCTGTTAAACGGTTCTTGCCGCTTGTAAACCGGACAGAATCAACCTGCGCCTGGGCAAAAGGAAACCCATGATCGGCGGCAAGCTGTAGCAGGCGACGGATATTTTCATCCACTGCTTGAGGCCTAAATACCTCTCCCTTCTGCAATGTGAGCTCCTGGCGATATTTACTTGCCGGCAAGGAATCGCTGATCAGAGATATTCTTCCTAGATAGGTCCTTAACCCGCTTCTGCCATAAACCCGAATCACCACACGGGTGGAATCCGACAGGGGCTGCAAACGTACCGAATCGACCCGGGCATAAAGAAAGCCCTGATTCCTGAGTTCTTTTTCAAAAACCCGCAGTGTGTTGATCAAATGTTGTTTATTAAAATTCTGTCCATTTTTGATTGGAAATAATTTCGCCAGTTCCTTGTTAGATAATTCGAAACTTCTTGAGAAATCAATCCGTTCAGCCTTTTGTGCCTGAACTGCTGTTAAAAGTAAAAGAATTAGTAGTAGCAGAAAAAATTTGGTGCTTTTTTTTCGATGCTTACTAAGCAAGAGATTTTCTCCATTAAATGGCCAAATTGAATGAGCTGAAACAAGATTATAAATTTCGTAGCCAAATATCAAAGAATTTTTCGTGGGAAAAAGCAGGAACAAGTCAAAAAGGGGTGGTAGTGGAAATCTTGAAGACTTAATCGAGGATTTCTCTGATTTTTACCGAAAGTTGCTGCACGGAATACGGTTTATGTATAAAATTAATCCCTTTATTTAAAAAACCGTTCTGTGCAATGTTTCCATCGGTATAACCGGAAGTAAACAATACTTTTAAATTTTTCTTTCTAACACTCAGTCGATCCACCAGTTCCTTGCCACTAATTTCCGGCATCACCAGGTCGGTAATTAACAGATCAAATGAGATATGTTCTTTTTCCACCATTTTAAGCGCGTCCATGGCATCGGTGGCTTCAAAAATAGAATACCCCAGTGAACGCAATGCCGTTACGGCAAATTCACGGACACCGTCGTCGTCTTCTACAAATAAAATCGTTTCATTTCCGGTGTACACTTTCTCATCAGGCATGTGGTCCAATTTTATCTGTTTGCCCGATTGGGACGATGGCCAATAAACTTTAATGGTTGTACCCTGTCCCGGCTCACTGTAAACGTGTATTTGGCCCTTGTTCTGTTTTACAATCCCGTAAATGGTGGAGAGTCCCAGCCCCGTGCCCTTTCCCACGCCTTTGGTCGTAAAGAACGGTTCGAAGATTTTTTCCTTGGTTTGTTCATCCATACCAATGCCTGTATCACTCACGGCAAGCATGACATGCACCCCCTTCTGGAACTCCTCGTCTATGAATTCCGAGCTTTCTTCCAGATAGACATTGGCGGTTTCAATGATGATTTTACGGTTCATTTTAGCGTCGTTCCGGGCATTAATCGCATCCCGGGCATTGACCACCAGATTCATAATAATCTGTTCGATTTGCCCCGGATCTGCCTCCACCGGTGCCAGTTTATCGGCCAGGCTTAAATCCATCTTAATATCTTCACCGATTAACCGGCTTAACATTTTGGCCATATCACTAATGATGGCATTAAAATTAACCTGTTGCAGCTCTATGATTTCTTTACGGCTGAATGCCAATAATTGACGGGTCAGATTTTTGGCCCGTTTCCCGGCTTTATCAATCTCAACTATATGTCGTTTAAGCGGATTATCCTCTTTCATCT
>CAZJNP010000466.1:0-3079 GCA_964547355.1 uncultured Calditrichaceae bacterium | reverse complement strand
ATTTTAAACATTGAGGAAATTTTAAAATTGGATGAGCGCAGATAGTTAATTTTTATGGTAAACAACTCAAAAAACATCGTACACGATCAAACGAAAGGATGAGTATAATATGCATTACAGATCGCTATCGATAAGGAATAAAATGCTGGTGGTTTTACTGCCGTTGTTACTGGGAATGGTAGGTGTAGGCTTTTTAATAATTAATCATCTTAGCGCACACGCGTTAGATAAAAATATACATACCAGTTTACGGAATATGTCAAAAATTGCCGCAGCGTCGGCTCGTACCGGTTTGGAATTTGACGATTCTGCCACTGTCGCAGATGCCATGAAACCGTTTACAGAAGATGAACAATTAGCGTTTTTGCAGATTACAAATATGGAAGGAAAACAGGTTTACAATTATCGTAAACCTGGATTGCCTGCGATTGAACCTACAATTACCGCAGGTATTACCAAAATCGGAAATGAATTATTTACCTCGCATTCTATTATATCCGGAGAAGGACAGCTGGGTACAGTGATACTCGGACTGTCGCTTGCTGAACGCGATGCATCAATGAATTATCTGAGAAATTTTCTAATTTTTTTAACCGTAATGGGTCTGGGTATTCTTTTCTTCGCGGTTTTTGCGCTCAGTCAATCGCTTAGCAAACCCATTCGGAACCTGGTAACGGTAGCTAAAAAAATTAGCGAAGGTGATCTGGAACAGCAAATTACCATAACGGGAAACGACGAGGTGGGGCAATTGGCTGCCGCTTTCGATTCTGTCCTGCGTTATATCAAAGATATTGCCACAATTGCGGATTCAGTAAGTCAGGGGGATTTAACGCGCCAGGTGCATGTGCGTTCCCAAAAAGATATTTTGTCTTTGAGTTTTGATCGTTTAACAAAAGAGATACGCCATGTGTTCGGTAGTATTCTGAATTTTTCCGGAAGGCTGTCAGAAACGGCGCAAAAACTACAACGCATGTCGGATCATTTGGCAGGTGATTCTCAGAACATGAAGAGTACGTCAAATACAGTAGCAGCGGCCATTCAGGAAATGAACCACAATATTCGGGAAATCGAAACCAGCATTCAGGAAATGAATCACACCATCGAAGAAATCGCCAGGAATGCAGAAAAGGCTCGCATGGTTACCGAAAAAGCAGTGGCTTCCACCGCCGAGGCAAATCAGCAAATGGAAGCATTGAACCAGGTCTCCAAAGAAATAAATCAGGTAATCGAAGTAATTATGGATATTGCCGAGCAGACCAAACTGTTAGCCTTAAACGCCACGATCGAAGCGGCACGCGCCGGAGAAGCAGGTAAAGGGTTCGCAGTCGTTGCTAATGAAGTTAAAGATTTGGCACAGCAAACAAATAACGCCACAGAGGATATCAGTCGGCGATTGCAGGCCATGCAATTAAATACCGGCCAGGCTGTAAAAAAAATTGAACAGGTAGGTGTAGTGATCGATGAAGTCAATGAGATGGTCACGACCATTGCAGCGGCCGTTGAAGAACAAAATGTTACCACACGCAACGTAACCCATGCCATCGCTCAAACAGCGCAATCAACAGGAAGCATTGCCGAGGATATGGAACATTTCCGCAAAACCAGTGAATTGGTTGAACAAAACAGCACAGAACTACAGCATGATGCTCAGGCTTTTAACGAGATTAACGCGAACCTTTTGCATTTGATTGAAAAATTTAAAGTTCAGTAATGGGGAAGGAAAACAAATGTTTTTTAACGATTGGAATGTCATCACAAAAGTAATCGGCTCCTTTATCTTAGCCACATTGTTTTTTATTGCCGTCGGTGTGGTTGGGATTGTAACCGCTTCAGCTGCGGTAGTATTCGCTATTATTGGTTTCGGTGTGATTGTTGCTATCATAATCGCATGGTACTTGTATCATACGATTAAAACAGCCACAACCAAAACACTACAATTTACGCAACAAATAGCTTCCGGTGATTTTTCCCAGCGTGTAAATATTAGTCGTAACGACGAATTCGGGCAGATTCAGGAAGCGCTAAACGAAATGGCCGATCGGTTGGAGAAACTTTTGGCAACCATTGCCACCAATGCGCAGGAGTTAGCCGTCGCTGCGGATGAAACACGCCGAATGTCGGAAGAATTCAATATTAAATCCAAAGAAATGAACGAGCGTGAGGCAAGTGTGGCAAAAGCAGCAGAAGAGATGAGCGTTAATATGAGTTCTGTCTCTGCCGCTGCCGAACAAGCATCGGTAAATATTGAAGTGGTGGCCACCAGTACCAAAGAAATGACGGCAACGGTTGATGAGATTGCCCGTAATTCGGCGCAGGCCCGTAATGTAACCGCCCAGGCTGTACGCAATGTGGAAACGGCCTCGACAAAAGTTGAACAACTTGGACAAAATGCCCAGGCCATTAGCAAAGTGATTGATGTGATTATTGATATCGCCGAGCAAACCAAATTATTGGCATTGAATGCCACGATTGAAGCGGCCCGCGCCGGAGAAGCAGGTAAAGGGTTCGCCGTTGTGGCTAATGAAGTCAAAGAGTTGGCCACACAAACCAACAAAGCGACCGAGGAAATCGAAAAAAGTGTAACTGCGATGCAAAGCTCCACAAAAGACACCGTAGAAGAAATAACTAGGATAAATGATGTGATTAGTCGGGTAGATGAATTTGTGGCCTCAATTGCCACGGCCGTTGAAGAGCAAAATGTTACCAGCCAGGATATTGCCAACAATATTTCTCAGGCTTCATTGGGAATCAAAGAAGTAACTCAGAATGTAATCCAGTCCACTCAAGCCGCCGCTATTGTGGCTCAAGATATCCAGCAGGTGAGTGTTGCCACCGAGAGTATTTTTTCGGACAGCCATTTCTTGAAGGCACGGGCTGAAAGGCTGGATGCGATCAGTAATAATCTCGAAAATCTCATTCAGGAATTTACATTTTCCAGCAATTCACACTCTCAAAGATTAGTAGGATCGCCAGAGCAGGTAGAATAAATTAGATGGGATGCTACAATTCAACTGGGCATCGATAGCATCGATCAACAGCATAGGAAATTAGTGGACATAATAAATACACTGTATAAAGA
>CAZJNP010000465.1:0-3081 GCA_964547355.1 uncultured Calditrichaceae bacterium | reverse complement strand
ATAAAAATCAGTTTAATAACAAATTACATTAAAATGATGCGTTTGAAATCTTGAGATAAAGTTGTATTAAAGTTAATCACAGCTGTCCTAAATAATTTAATTTTTCTGTAGCGTTATTGATAAATCAACGTTTTGGACGGATTTTATTATTTATGACGGATGTGATTTTTTATAAAGAATTTTTAGGGCAAATAAGCGCCTAGCTAAGGCGCTTTTATGTGATTATCCCATAAAAAGTTTGCCAATAGGCGGCTACAAACGGGTAAAATGCGGCGACAGTGGTTCATCATTCTGTGTTTAGGGTGTTCGTCTCGTGAGCGTATCTTAGTTTTTGGTGCTCCTGTCGGCCCTGTCATTACGGGCTTTCCGCTTCCGCCGGGCCTGCTGTGTCATTGTGAGTGAAGCGCAGCGTAACGAAGCAATCCTTTGTATATTTAGGGAAAGGATTGCTTCGCTCCTACGTCGCTCGCAATGACAGGCTGTGTGACAAGGGATTCCTTCGCTCTCCCCGTTTGCATGGGGAGAGCTCGGAATGACACACCGCACGGAGGCATTCCATCACTCCGTGGCGAGGGCCAGCATGCGTTCCAGAAAAGCGCGCAGCTCCTGTAAGGAAAGGTGGCGGCTGAATCGTTTTGCTTCCCGTCCTTCAAAGAAAATGATGACTGTGGGCACGGCAAACACCATGAATTGCCCGCTGGCTTCCGGATTTTCTTTGGTATTCACATAAACAAAATGCATGTCCTCATACTGACCGACCAGTTCCCTTACCTGAGGTTTCAGTACTTTGCACACATTGCATTCATCGTGAGAAAAATAGGTAACCACAATCGGTTTTTTATTGATTTCCTGCTGTACTTCCGCTAATGTCATATTTTTTACCTGCCTTATTTTTTACGTAAAATCTATTGATGCACAAATCCGCCAAAGGATACGCCAATCTTTAAGGAATTGAATGGGGGGGGGACGCTGAGTTCGCAAAGGATACCCAAAGCACCGGAGAGGTTTTCAAACTAGAAAATACTCTGCTACTCTGCGCCTTCTTCGCGGTCTTTGCGTTAAAGGGGGAAGCTTATTTGCGCACGTCCGGCGCCCGGTAGCGCCTCATTTTGTCAAGCAGGGCGTGCATGTCGTCGTCGATGAGCAGAAGGTCCCTGTGCGCGGGTTTCAGGAAACCTTCGCTCAGCATTTTATGCTGAAATGCGATTAACGGATCATAAAACCCGTTGATATTCAGGATACCGATGGGCTTGCTGTGCTGCTGAAGCTGCGCCAGCGTGAGCATCTCAAACAGCTCTTCCATCGTGCCGAATCCTCCCGGCAGGGCGATAAAGCCGTCGGAGATTTCCAGAATTTTGGCCTTACGCTGGTGCATGGTGTCCACACGTATCAACTGGTTAAGACTGTGATGTGCCACGCCCCGGTCAATCAAAAAGCGGGGCATCTCGCCCACGACCCGGCCGCCCCTGCTTAATGCGCTGTCGGCCAGTGCGGCCATCAGGCCTACTTTAGCCCCTCCGTAAACTAGTGTCAGACCCGCTTCGGCCAGGATCTGACCCACCGTACGCGCCGCATTTAGGTAAATCCCGTCCGTGCCGGAGCTTGATCCGCAAAACACGGCCACACTTTTCATCAAATCGGCGTATCTCCTGATAATTGCTAATGAACCTAATGCAAACGCTGAGATTTATTTGGTCACCGCTTTTTCCAGCAGCGCTAAACGTCCTTTGTCCGCATCGAGCCGGGCTTTAATGCCCAGAGGCAGCGTAGGCTTATCTTTAATATGCCCCAGAGAAAGTCCCACGCACACCGGAAAATCGTAATCCTTAAAAATATTGTGGATCACTTCTTCCACGCTCAGGGACGAATTAAATCCCGGCTTGTAGTCGGCAGGTTTAACGCTGCCAAGTTTGTCAAACACAACCCCGCGGCAACGGTCAAATTTTCCGGCCTGCTTAAAATGGGTTAACATTCTGTCCAGATCGTAGGGTTCTTCGGAAACTTCTTCAAAAAAGAGAATCCGGTCTGTGCTGTCAAATTCATACGGCGTGCCGAGGGTCATCTGCATCAGCGTCATATTGCCGCCCATCAACCGGCCTTCGGCTGTTCCGGAACGATACGTCCATACGCGGTTGCTGGTTTGCAAGTTTTCCTCGTACGGCGCGTCCTCAATTTCTCCGACCGGTTCGGGTTTGGTCAATGCCTTAAGGAAATATTTACGGGTGTAGTCGGTGAAGGTGGATACCGCCACCGGTCCGTGAAACGTAACCAGCCCGGCCATCTGGTGGATGCCGATCAGAAGGGAGGTAATATCGCTGTAACCGACCAGAATTTTGGGATTTTTACGGATCAGATCGTAGTTGATATGCGGCAAGAGCTGGGCGCTGCCGTAGCCGCCCCGAACGGTCATGATGGCTTTTACTTCCGGATCGGCGAACATGGCGTGCAGGTCGTCCAGCCGTTCCTGCACGGTACCGGCCAGGTAACCGTATTTTTTATAAATGTTTTTTCCGATTTTGGTTTTGAATCCCAAATTGGCTAATTTTTCCTGGGCTTCGATCAGGGTGCGGTGCGCCTCAAAAAGGGGAGAAGCCGGCGTAATCAGGCCGATGGTGTCTCCCTTGGAAAGCGCAGGGGGCAGGAGAAGTCGGGGCTGCTTCTGTTTTCCGGCGAAGGCGCCTGCCGGGATAAAAGAAAATACGCTTCCCAGGAGTCCGGTTTTTAAGAATGTTCTGCGTGTCGGCATGGTTTTCCTCTCGAACTGAATCTGTCTTTGTCTATCTGAAAATACGGTAAGCGTGTCGCTTTGCACGATAAAAGTTATGGATGATTTACCAAAAATTCCAATCAAATCCAATGAAATCAAACAATGCCCGTAAGTTTTCTTTTACTAACCACATGGTCGGTAACCTCTTCCTGATTTACCCAATTCCTTAACCTCCCATTCCTGGCTATCCCCAAAAACCGCAATATTAAGGACCTGTTACTCCCTGATGCTAAAGAGATAAATGGACGTTAGGGAGCTGAAAATAAAAAAGATTACGGTACAGGCTAACATACCACAGGTAATGACTAACACCG
>CAZJNP010000464.1:0-3090 GCA_964547355.1 uncultured Calditrichaceae bacterium | reverse complement strand
GTATCGGACAAAAATCTGGATAATTGAGAGTAAATAATTTTTTACTCGGTAATTGGGCAGGATAAACGTAGCTCTTATTTATTTGACATTTTCTCAGAAGAAAACGGATTTAAGGAAGACAGGCTTGCTAACTAAGCGGCGGGTGCAGATAGATCATGAAATTACGGATAGGGCTGTCAGGAAGGTGTACTTTTATGACCTTTTGTGCCAGACCTGTCCAACCGAAATCTAATCTTATTTCTTTGAATCTATTAATTGCCTATATTTATCACAGCAGGCCACAAGCCAAAAATTGTAGATAGCGATAAATGAAATCCTTAGGAGAAGATAAATGCTAAACTTTAGAGGTAAAAACGTAATCGTCACCGGCGGAAGCCGGGGCATCGGCGCGGCTACAGTTAAAATGTTTGCTCAATTAGGCGCAAACGTGGCGTTCAATTATCATAAAAATTACCGCCTGGCTGATCAACTGTCCGGGGAGTGCTCGAAATTCGGAACCACGATCTTTTTCGATGAATGCGACGTCAGCGATTATCAGGATGTGGTGCGGTTCGTCTCCAAGTCCATTGATACATTGGGTGATATACACGTGCTGGTCAACAACGCCGGTATCTGGGATTACGGCGCCATCGACACCATGCCGGTGGATGTGTGGCGCAGAACCTTACAGATTAACCTGGACAGCGTATATTATTTTTCCCATCTGATTGTCAAACACATGAAGGAACGCGGCATCAAAGGAAATATCGTTAATATTTCCTCAACGGCCGGGCAGCGCGGCGAAGCCTATCATTCCCATTATGCTGCCACTAAAGGCGCCATTATCAGTTTTACCAAATCTTTGGCCGCAGAACTGGGACCGCTGGGCATCCGCGTAAACAGCGTGGCGCCGGGTTGGGTGAACACAGACATGTCAACCGAATCCCTGGCCAAAGAAGGCGATAAAATCCTGGCCGGCATCCCGTTGAATTTCATTCCGGAAGCGGAAGATATCGCCGGTCCGATTGTGTTCATTGCTTCCGATATGGCGCGCGCCGTTACCGGTGAAATATTCAACGTCAACGCCGGCAATGTGCTGTGCGGTTGAAAAAACGGAGGGCAACAGAAATTCGCAACAATCACCTATTTTAGTATAGAAAGGATACAGGCCATGACCCGAGACCAAGCTTTGGAAATTTTAACCGAATACACAAAAAGCGAAAGTCTGCTCAAGCACGCCTATGCGGTGGAAGCAGCCATGCGCGCCTATGCCAAAAAATTCGGAGAAGACGAAGAACTTTGGGGCGCGGTCGGTCTGCTGCACGATTTCGATTATGAAATGTTCCCGGACGAGCATCCCATGAAAGGCTCGGAAATTCTGAAAGAAAAAGGCATCCCAGAACACATCCGAATCGCTATTCTGGGGCACGCGGACTTCAGCGGTGTTCCGCGGGAAACGCTAATGGCCAAAACGCTGTACGCCGTGGACGAACTGACCGGATTTATCACCGCCGTCACGCTGGTGCGTCCCACCAAAGCCCTGAGCGATGTGAAATTTAAATCGGTCAAAAAGAAACTGAAAGACAAAAGTTTTGCCGCCAAGGTTAACCGGGAAGAGATTACCAAAGGAGCGGAAGAATTGGGGGTGGATTTCCAGCAGCATGTGGAATTCGTCATTCAAGCCATGAGCGGTGTGGCGGATCGGCTGGGTTTAAATCCTTAATTCCTATGCGGCTGATTAAACGAACCTTCTTGTATCCCAATGGCAAAAAAACGCTTCAAAAGGAAGTCCACGTTCTTTTCGACCAACAGGAACGTGAACTCCGGCGTACGGTATTTGACGGAAAGCAGAATCCCGGCCAGGAGATTGTTTTCGAATACGGAGACAACGGTTTGCTCCGTCGTTCCATAACCATCGGCTCAACCGGCAAAATTAAAAGCATGGTGGAATATCACCACAACTCAGCCGGAAAATTAACGAAGCAACGCTTTTTAAACGGGCAGCATCAGGTGATTGCCGTTCGGGAATGGACGTATGATCGACAGGACAGAATAACGGAAATGAAAAAATTGGGGCCATCCGGCCGCATTCTGCTTAAAAAAATGTTCACTTACAATTCAAACGGTTTAATGATCCGGGAACGTCAAGAAGACGGCGCAGGGCAGACGATTTTAATCAAAGATAAAAAGTATGACGCCTTGCAAAAAGAAATCGTCGAGCGCATCCGGACCGGAAGCAATTATCACCCTCATGTGATCAAAGAGACGGAATACAACCGCGACCAAAACGTGCAAAGAATCCTTTGGCGGGACGAGCAGGGTAATCTTCAGCGGGCAGAATCGTTTATCTACTACCGTTCGGGAAATTTAAAAAAAGAACGGGTGCAGGATTATTTTGCCGACCGTGTGTTTGAGAAGGAATTCAACCCGTCCGGAAGGGTGAAGCGCGAGGTGCATCGGACCGCCGATCGTCCGGTCAGTGAAACGTTATACCGATACGATCGCCACGAACGTCTTGTAGAACAGACCAAATTTGAAATTTCCGCAGGGACGAAAAGACGCGTTACAACGACAGAATGGTTCTATAAAGAATAAACTTCTGCACCCAATGCGGATACCCTTTAATCGCCTTGGTCCTTAGATTATTATTTGACCGGAGAGTCCTAATATCTAAAACATCCTTCTTCCGTGCTCCACCTTCATGCACAGGTCCATTACCACCTGCAGACCGGCGTCCAGAGCCTTTTGCGCTGCGGCTTCGTTTACGATACCCAACTGCATCCAGATTACTTTCGCACCCACTTCAATCGCCTCTTCGACCACCGGCAGCACATCTTCAGACCTACGAAAAATGTCCACAATTTCAATCGGTTCGGGCACGGATTTTAACGAAGGATAACAGGGCAGATGCAGAATCTTCTCATATGCCGGATTTACAGGGAAAATGTTGTATCCGGCATCCAGCATATAAAGTGCCACATAATGACTGGGCCTGAACGACTTTTGAGACATCCCCACCACGGCGATATTTTTATATTCTTTCAAAATCTGATCAATATTTTGATTGACCCGGTTCCAGATGGAAGTCATGTATTCTCCTTATTTCATAAC
>CAZJNP010000463.1:0-3096 GCA_964547355.1 uncultured Calditrichaceae bacterium | reverse complement strand
CCGTTTTTATCGTAAATATTAAGAGTCAATACATTTTGTTCGGAATCAAAATAGGCAAAATGTGCTGTTTCAACGGCTAAGGCGAGTTCCATCCTGCGGATAAAATTTTGCTCCAGATGGCGAAGAAAGTTTTTTTCATCCTCAAAAGCGAGGATTTCGTCCATTCCAAGCAATTCATCCATATTGGAAATGAGCTTTTTCTCACCTTCCATAATGTCCTGATAGAGCATTAACTTACGCTCCAGGTTGCTCAAATGAATTGCAGACGTTAAAGTGGAAATGAAGACAAATTTATCCAGTGGTTCAAGCAGGATTTTATTAAGGGGATTTTTATAAAGCTGTTTAATGATGGTTTCGTGCTCGCGGTTCAAAATAAAAATAAAGGGCAGCTGAGCCAGATGTAAACCGTTCCGAACTCTTAGAATATCGTTTAAATCAAACATAGGTTGTGACACATAGTCAACCACAATAAGATCAAACGGTTTTTCCAGCTTTTCTTGTAAGAATGCTTCGACAAAAGAATAAAGCGTAATTTTATTTTGGGGATCATTCAAAATTGCATGAAAATTACGTATGCGTTGATCATCTTCGCTTATTAAGATTATATTAAATTGATGCGTGTCCATATTATCTGCCAACGCTAAAACGGATTCATAATTTTGAATTCTAATTTACGTTTTTCTCTGGTTCACCCAAGATTTCAATTTACTAAAAAGAGGTTCACTGTTCCATTCATTATTTTTTCCTACTGAGGCAAGTATAAAGAATATCTTAGGGTTTAAATAGTATCTCATTGACTAAACAGGGATAGAAATTGACAGGACCGAAACGTGCGCATCTTTAATTAAAAAAGCACCTGATTCTTTTATAATCTTGAGAGACTCACGAAAAATCCTGACGGAACCGTTCGTAATCAAGGATAATGAGCTTGCTTCCTTCCTTTTTCACGTAGCCCAATTGGCGTAAAGATTTAATAACGCGCGAGATCGTTTCCCTGCTTGTTCCTGCCATATTGGCTAAATCTTGTTGAGGTGGCAAATGAGCAATTTCCACGCGTCCGTGTTTAATGATACCTGAATCATCCGCGATGCGTAAAAGCGTGGAGGCGACCCGTCCCAGGGCATTTTGTAGGGAAAGGCTTTTAATTTGGGCGTCGCTACGACGTAAACGATGGGCTAATTCTTTCAATAAATTTATGGCAATCTGGGGATAATTATAGAGCATCTGGAGAAAGTTCTCCCGACGGATAATCAGCATATCCGTATCTTCCAAGGTGACGGCATTAGCGCTGCGTGTTTGGCCGTCCAGAATAGACATTTCTCCGAAGAAATCCCCATCCACCAGTATGGATAATATTACTTCCCGGCCTTCATCGCTGATTCTGGAAATCTTCACCCGTCCTTTTAATATAATAAACATGGTGGAACCGACTTCTTCTTCGATGAGCACCATGTTGTCTTTCTTAAAGGTCTGGCGAATGGTAAATTTGGCAACTTCTTTTAAATCTTCTTCTCCCAGCTCGGAAAATAATGGAATTAGCTTAAGTTCCTGAATGTCCATGGGTCCCTCTATTTTTTCATTATTTGATAATCTAAATCAAATTTCTTTTTAAGTCGTTCGGCGTAGCGCATGGTCGCTTCCAAATCCTCTTTACCCTTTATCCAGATGCAAAAGAGTGTTTTATTCCCGACTTTTCTTTTAACCAATGAACTGGAAATATCTTGAGTTTGTAAAAATCTTCGACGCTGTTCCGCATTTTCTTTAATACCAAATGCTCCCACCTGGATATAAAAACTTATTTTTTCAGATGCCTGCTCATCTTTGTGAATAAGCGAAGGTTCCGAAGTCCTGTTTTGCTGTTGATGTTCCACAAGATATTTCTGATAGTTTTGAGCCGTTACATAAAACCCTTTCGCATAGAAGTATTGATAGAGTTTTTCCGCCGCTAAATATTTTATTCTACCTTCCCCGCTTCTGAAAACCTTTTTGTAAACGGCCAGAGCGGCTTCGGCATCAGTTAAAAACAGAGCATTAAAAAATTGCATTTCGGGTTTGTTTTTAAGCTTTATATATTGCGGCGCATCAACTGCTTTTTTGAGTTCGTTTAATTGTCTTGCGCTGTAAAGTTCAAATAACCTCTCAAAAGAAGATTGACCATACCCCTCCGCTAATGAAAACATAGCGGCGAAAAGAGTCAACAAACCCCAATGAGTTACATATCTAAAATTAAAGCCCCGCATTTAGGACATTTCCAAAATGGTTCGAATGATTGGTGCCCGCATTGAGGGCAACGATAGTTTTCTTTTACGGAAATACGTTTATCGATCAACTCAATCGCCTTTTTTGCCGCGATATTCAGTTTTCCCTCGTCCGCTAAAACTTTGATTTCTTCTGCTAAAAGTAAATCCTCGTCCATTTCGGGCTTATAATTTTCTTTTAACAAGGCCAACGCTGTTTCGTATTCCCCTTTTTTGCGCTGGATATGCGATAAAGCGATTAAAGCCTGTACGTTGCCGGGATCCGACTTTAAGATCGATTCATACAGTTCCTCGATTTTGTTGAAATAGCCCTGTTCATACAAGGCTTTTTCAAGTCTGCTAAACAGCACAAAAGATTTGGAAGGATATTTTTTGCAATATTCCGTCCAGATTCGTACGGCATCTTCGGTTCTCTCTTCCTGTAAATAAGAATCCCCTATATACAAATAAGGTGCCACAAATTCCGGGTCAAGTTTGATCGCTTCCTTAAAAAGAATGCGTGCCTCTTTGCCGTCACCAGCTTCTAATTTTTCCACGCCCTGTAAGGTTTTGTAAACCGCCATCCGGTGTTTGTACTTTCCTTCCTTGTGAAGACCGCTCTCTTTAAGCAAATCAAACGCTTTTTCGTATTTACCCGTTTTTTCATAGACCGAAATCAAAAAAGGAATAGTTTTTGGTAAAAATTCTGGATCGGATTTTACTTTAATAAAATACATTTCGGCAGAATCCGGTTTACCTGCTTTCCAGTAATCTTTGCCAAGGCTAAACCAGACCTTTTGTTGCGCTTCCGGAGTTAATGTGCCGCGCAAGGTTAGATCCTTATGAATGCGTATGGCAT
>CAZJNP010000462.1:0-3097 GCA_964547355.1 uncultured Calditrichaceae bacterium | reverse complement strand
GTACATAATCGAGATATCATGCGGAGCCAAATCCCAAATCACATTCACATCATGCTGGAATAATCCCAGGTTGACGCGAACCGAATCAAAATAATATAAATTACCAATTTCACCGGAATCGATGATTTGTTTCATTTTTTTAACGGCACCGGTAAAAATAAAGGTGTGGTCCACAAAGATATGTAACCCTTTCTGTTCGGCAAGATTCACCAGCTCTTCGGCTTGTTCTGCCGTGGCTGTCATTGGTTTTTCAATAAACACATGCTTTCCCGCGGATAGCGCTTGCAAAGCTATCTCATAATGGGTAAAAACCGGCGTGCAAACAGCCACCAGATCAATATCCGGGTTATTAATAATCTCCATATATTCGGTAGTTGTATTGATGAAAGGATACAAATTGCGAATATAGTTTAACCTTTCCTGTTTTAAATCCGAACAATAATCGATGCGAATGGAAGGATTCGCTACAAAATTGCGAATAATATTTGGTCCCCAATATCCGACTCCGATTACGGCTGCATTTACCATTGGAAACTCCTTTTAATAAAAAGTGAATTCTAAACTTGTTATTATAAGTACAGTTCTGTGAAGCGTCGCTTCACAAAATTTCATCGTTTTTATATTCTAATGATGTCTCAGTTCTTGAAAAAAGCCTTTATATTTTCCGCTACATATTCGATCTGCTCATCCGTTAACTCCGGGAATATGGGCAAGGAAAGTCCCTGCTCCGCCAATTCTTCTGCAACGGGGAAGTCGCCCTTTTTGTACCCCAGGTGACTAAAACATTGCTGCAAATGCAAGGGAACCGGATAATGCAAACCGGAAGCGATTCCCTTTTCGGCAAGGAATTCTCTTAATGCATCTCTTTTTTGTGGCCGGTTCTCTTTATCGTCCGATTTCACCTGGATCACAAACAAATGATAGACATGTTTAGCGTAATCCATTTCGACAGGAACTTTGATCTGTTCCACATCAGAAAGCAATTGACGGTACTTCTCGGCCGCCTGTCTGCGTTTTTCCGTCCACACAGGTAAATGCTTCAATTTCACGCCTAAAACGGCGCCCTGGATGGCTTCCATACGATAATTATGGCCATATATGATGTGATAATATTTATCTTTTGCGCCATGATCGCGGATCATTTTCATCTTTTCCGCTAAATGGTCATCATTCGTAGCTACGGCGCCCGCTTCGCCATAGGCGCCTAAATTTTTTCCGGGATAAAAACTAAAAGAAGAGGCATGCGCCAAACCGCCAACAGGTTTCCCTTTGTATTCCGCAAGATGGGCCTGGGCGGCGTCTTCCACTAAAATCAGATTGTGCTTTTCAGCGATCTTTTTAAGAGCATCCATATCCGCCGGCTGTCCGTAAAGATGTACGGCCACAATTGCTTTGGTTTTGGACGTAATCGCGTCCTCCACTTTTTCGGGATCAATGTTGTAACTATCTGGTTGGCAATCCACAAAAACCGGAGTGGCGCCGCAAAGCGTAGCTCCCCAAGCGGTGGCAATAAAAGTGTTGGCCGGAATAATCACTTCGTCTCCCGGGCCTATGCCCTGTGCCCATAAAGCAATGTGATTTCCATCCGTGCCTGAGCTGGTTCCCAGCACATGCTTCACCTGATGGGCCTCGGCAAAAGCCTTTTCAAAGGAAAACACCGGTTTGCCCATGACGTAGGCAGTATTGTCCAGGACCCATTCAATTTCCGGCTTTACTTCTTCCTTAATCGTTGCGTACTGCGCCTTAAGATCCAGAAACGGAACGTTCATATGCACTCCTGTATATATAATAGGTGAAAAGTTGATTGGTGACGAAGCTTAAAAGATAGGATGTATTCATCAGGCCGAGTAACTGGTAATCGAATAACTGTTCAGCTAAGGTTTAGTATCCGGTTTTACCGAGGAATACCACCGGAAATGTTTTCAACAGAATCTGGAGATCAAACCAGGGTGACATGTTTTCCATGTAATACAGATCCAATACCACCATATCATCAAAAGGAATATTGTTGCGTCCGCTGATTTGCCACAAGCCGGTGATACCCGGCAGTACTTTTACTCTGTTTTTATGCCATTCATTATATTCGTCAAATTCGTACGGCAAGGCCGGACGCGGACCAACCAGACTCATATCGCCTTTGAGTACGTTGAAAAACTGTGGTAATTCATCCAGACTCCACTTCCGGATAAAAGCCCCAACGCGCGTAATCCGGGGATCGTTTACCAATTTAAAAACGCCTTTTTGTCCCCCGTCTTTGGCGCTTTTACCGTTTTTTATCAGATTTTTCAGATATTCTCTATGAATGGCATCGTCATTATTCACATACATTGAACGGAATTTGAGAAAATTAAAAAGACGGCCGTTTTTACCCAGTCGTTTTTGTTTAAAGAAAACCGGGCCCGGAGAATCCAATTTGATGGCAATGGCAATCCCAATGAAAAACGGAGAAAACAAGAGGATACCAATCAGACTTCCGACAATATCAATCACTCGTTTCACTACATGATTAATACCTTCGTTATAGAATTGCCCCATGCGCACCAGAGGAATATCCGAGAATCTTTCTACTTCCACTTTGTTTGCCACAATATCGTACAATTCAGAATAAACATGTACCAACCGTCCCGTGGCATTGCATTTTTCAACAATTTCTATCAATTCCTCGTAACTGGTTTTACTGACGGAAACAATGATGTCCTGAATATCATAAATCTCCACCAGCTCTTTGATTTCCCCGGTATCCCCCAGGACAATATAGGACTGAAATACTTTTGTTCCAGTTGGAATATTATCATCAACGAATCCGACCAGATCCATACCATACCTTTTATCGGTAATCATATTGGCTGCTACCATTCGGCCGCTTTTCCCGGCACCAACGATAATCACGCGACGATGAATCAGATGTTTTCTGGCAAATGTTAAATAGATGTAGCGGAAAACCAGCAATCTAAAAACACTCACCAGAACAATCGCCGAGAGCCAGGAATATAAAATCACAAGGCGTGAATCTATGAGATACTGGGGGTAACGAATGGAAAAAGCAATAATCATGTAACCCATAAAGACGATCAACAGGGCCTTAAAAATTAATACC
>CAZJNP010000461.1:0-3103 GCA_964547355.1 uncultured Calditrichaceae bacterium | reverse complement strand
CATCAACACCGTACGGCCGGACGGCAAGGGCAAGATGCGGCCGGTAACCATCAAACGCTACGTGTATCAGGTAGTCAAATAAATGGCCTGGGCGGACGTCACATTAGCCGAAGCCGCGGACGTAAGGGAACGCTATCCGCGCGTCGGCGAGATTTGTGAGTCGGAAGTAAAAGCGGCTCAGGATAAAGAAATAACAGAATTTATCGCCAAGGCAAAAGCCTTTATCGGACGTAAGTTAGATGTTATTATTTTATCCCGCTATGCCGACAGGGAATTCCAAGCCGCTGATTCCAAAGATCTTATTACCAATCCGAGTGTTTTGAAAGATTCCTGCGTTGCCTGGACGCTTAAGCTTATGTTCGAAAACGTTGAACTCAATGAAGGCGATTACAACAGCGTGAAAAAACAGGACTTTGAAACGGAATTTAAAGAAGAGTTTAACATCGCTTCCGCTCTGCTCAAATTTGATGAGGACGAGGGGCAGGAAAGCGATACGCAAAAACGGCTGGGCTTAGCGGAGAATGTTTTTTATCGCACCTGAAAACAGGTAAAACAGAGAAAACAGAGGAAACAGAGGGAACAGAGGTACCGGAGTAAACAGAGAAAAATGGGAGTGAAAATTGAAAATACGGAAATCGTTGTAAAAAAGATTAAAAACGTATTTTCCGCGGCCAAGCTAAAAAAACTGATTTATGAGACGGCAGCCGATCTGCGCAATATGATTCATGAGCGCAGTATGGAAGGGCGCGGCCTGAAGGGGGGCTTTAAAAGCTATTCCACGAAGCCCTATTACCGCCCAAGAGATATTCGTCCCGCGGCCAAAGGAGGCCGGCGCAAACATATTAAAACCGGACAGCCGTTAAAAACCGTTTTTTACGAAGGCGGTTACCGGCAGTTTGCGGCGCTGACTAAAGGAAACACCGTTCCTAATCTTTCGGCTTCCGGGGCCATGTTCCGTGATATGCAGGCCCAGGCAGCGGAACGGCTTTCCGCCCTGGTGGGATTTGATAAAGAAGCGGAATCTTTTAAGGCATTTATCAACAACGAAATCCGGCCGTTTTTCGGCGCTACGAAAAAAGAAGAAAAAGAATTATTAAAAGCGGCCAACGCCCGTTTTAATCTTTTATTGGCAAACGAAGGGTTGGCCTGATGTATCAGACACTGGAAGAACTGGAGAAAATATTAAAACATGCGCATCTGTTTAAAAAAATATATGTGGGCTCCCATTTTGAACTGAATAAAAACACATTGCCTTTATGCGTGATCAAAGCGGGCGAAGCGAGTATCGAGCATCTGGTAATCGGAAAAATGGAAACGCATATCATCGGCTTGCTGCACGAAAACACCGGGCTGGAAAAGAAAAAATTAGCATTGATGAAAAAAACCATGCAGGTGTTAAATAATTTTTACAAGTATCCTTTGGAGGACCCGCGCATTTTTTTTGACGCCGACGCCTTTGCGGTATTTGGTTTAAGCGTTCCTGTGACGGCGCCTTATGGCGCATTCCGGTTAACCTATACGCTTGATTTCAGGTTGGAATTAGAAACGTAATTTAGTTATGCAATTTTTAATAAAACTTTTAATAGTAATAATAATGGCAACCTTTGGCGAAACAAACATACTGGGCGGAGATATTTATACCGGCCGTCAATTGGCCTGTCAATATCAGATGAATTCTGAAGACGGCACTTTGACAAGCGTTAGCGTATATATCAACAACGTTCAGTATGCAACTAAAATTAATTGCGCGATATATGCCGACGATGCCGGATTACCCGGAGCGCTTATCGCGCAGGGCGTGGAGCAGGACATTGTCCAGGGATGGAATGAGGTGCCCGTATCCGCGCCCCTGACCGCTGACACATTATATTGGCTTGCCTTCGGCGTAGATGCAAATACTCATGTGGCTGCGGATTCGGCCGCTACCAATCAAACGGAAATGGGCGATTTAGGAACGAATTTCCCGGACCCTTACTATAAATTCGCAAAAATGCAGAATGTTTTGGCTATTTACGGCACCTATACGCCATCTTCGGGCGGAACGTCCGTATTGATATCTGATTCCGGACAGGGGGGCGAAAATATCGGCATCGGCGTACAATTTGGCCTTGCGGATACCGGGACCGGCGCCGACGCTTTGAACGAATCCACACAGTTAGCAATGACTGAAAGCGGTTCCGGCAGCGATTTTATTACCGCCTTAACCGCCGCTTTACAACTCAATGAATCCGGCTCAGGGAACGATGCTTTAAGCGCAATTATTGCATCGCTTAATCTTACCGAAAACGCCACCGGCGTGGATATGATTGCGCAACTCACCGCCCGGCTGATGGTAAGCGACACGGCCACCAGCAGCGACATTCTGAATATTATTAAAGAAGGCATTAAAACCATCCAGGACGCTGGAACGGGCGTTGATGCCATAGCTGTTACAAACCGTTTTAGCCTTCAGGATACAGGCTCCGGAGCGGATATCCTTTCCCACATTGCCGCCGCGCTGGTTCTTGATGAAGGCGGTCTGGGCTCCGATCAGATCTATCTATCCATCCTGAAAAAAGTTCAGGATTCAGGCCTTGGCGCGGACCAGGTGAGCGCAATTGTCGCACAATTGGCCATCCCGGAAATCGCGCAAGGATTGGACGCCATTGGCTCTGTTCTTAACCGCCTGACGGTATCTGACAGCGCAGCAGGGAATGACGCCCTTATTGTTTACGGGAAAATATTACAGGTTACCGCGCGCTATGTATTTGAGGCCGCAAAGAGGAAGCGATTCGAATCGCGTGAAATTACAAAGATGTTTGAGAAAATAATCAGAAAAAAATTTGACGCCTAAAATGAGAGGAAAATATAATGGAAATTGGTGAGAAATTGGCCCATAAAACAAAGATAATCATCCGGAAATACGCGGATAAGCGCGCCTATCTGGAGAACAAGCCTTTTTCCGTTTCTGAAATTGAAGATAACGTGCTCCTGAATGAAGGCATTGGCGAAATGTGGGATCTGATTTGCGGCCTTGGATCGCCAACCGCCTTCAATAATGCCAACGCGCGCATCGGCGTGGGAGACGGCACCACAGCGGAAGACGCTGCCCAAACTGGACTGG
>CAZJNP010000460.1:0-3103 GCA_964547355.1 uncultured Calditrichaceae bacterium | reverse complement strand
AATCTGGACTACCTGCGCGCGGTTGCCCTGGATACCACCTCAAAGGAAGCGTCCGGGGAGCATTCCGCTTATTCTTTCCATATGGCCGATCAGGGAACCGACGCCATGGAACGGGAAAAAGCGTTTTTATTTGCTTCGCGCGATGAAAAATACCTGAAGCAGTTGGAAGATGCGTTAAGCAGAATCGAGAACGGCACGTTTGGCATTTGCCGGGTGTGCGGTAAGGAAATCGGCCACGATCGGCTGGAAGCGGTTCCCACAACCACGATTTGTTACGACTGCAAAATAGCAGAATCCGGACGACGTTAAAAAAGGCGCTTTACATGCATAAAAGTTTTCCTTTGCCTGTTATGGGTTTGCTGATCATTGTTGTGCTCATTCTGGATCAAGTGACAAAATACATCATTAAAATCTCCATGTTTCTTGGTCAGTCGTTCCCGGTGCTCGGGGATTTTTTCCGGATCACCTATGTGGAAAATCCTGGCATGGCTTTTGGGGTGCGCATTGAAAATCCGTACCTGTTTTTTGGCCTGTCAATCATTGCGGCGATTCTGGTTTTTTATTATTTATTCCGTTTGAGGAATGAAGGTTGGCTGCTGCAAACGGCGCTCAGTTTGATCGCTGCCGGCGCCATCGGTAATCTGGTGGACCGCTTTATTTACGGTAAGGTAATTGATTTTCTGGATGTGGAGTTTTTTGATATTCACATTCCTGCGTTCCAGTTTTTAGGTATTTATTTTCCGGGCTATAGCATGACGCGATGGCCGGTGTTTAACGTGGCGGATTCCGCCGTTACGGTTGGAATGATTATTATTATCGGTTATTTGCTGCTGGTGGGCGATCCGTTAAAACATGCCCAGCCGTCCGCAGCCGAAACTTCCCATGAATGAAGAAAAAACCATGCGCATAGCCGAAGATGAGTGCGGTCTTCGGCTGGACATATTCTTGACCTCCCGTTTTTCCGATTACTCCCGTTCCTATTTTCATCGTTTGATTAAAGAAGGCCATGTTTTGGTGAACGACCACCCGGTGAAGAGCGGTTATTCATTAAAACAGGGCGATTTGGTTCAGGTGCGCTTTGTGCAAAAGACGTTTGATCTGACTCCGGCCGAGATTCCCCTGCGCATCGTGTACGACGACGAAGATATTGTGGTGATCGACAAACCGGCCGGAATGACCGTACACCCCGGCAAAGGGACGGCCGGGGACACACTTGTAAACGCTCTGTTGCACCATATCCAGAATCTTTCATCCGGCAGCGGAGTCGAGCGCCCCGGCATTGTACACCGGTTAGATAAAAACACTTCCGGCCTTTTGGTGGTGGCCAAAAACGATCGGGCGCACCGCAGGTTGCAGGAGCAGTTTGCGGCTAAACAGATTCGACGCATCTATCAGGCCGTGGTTTGGGGGCTTACGCCGGAGCAGGGAACCATAAGTACGCGCATCGCACGCAGCAAGAAAGACCCGACAAAATTTGTGGCTTCCGAAAGAGGAAAAGAAGCCGTGACCCATTACCGCCGGCTGCGCGATTTTCACTATTTATCGCTGGTGGAGCTGCGGCTGGAAACAGGCCGTACGCATCAGATCCGGGTGCACCTGAGTTATTTGCACCACCCGGTTCTGGGAGATGAAACCTATTGCGGACGCGACACGCAGCTCAAAAGGCTGCCGGAGCATTTACAGAAAAGAGGCAAACAACTGCTGAAGCTCATTGACCGGCAGGCGCTGCACGCCAAAGAACTGATTTTGATTCATCCGGTCAGCGGGGAAGAGATGCGTTTCGAAAGCCCCCTGCCGGATGATATGCAAAATGTGCTGGAAAAAATTCCCCGGCTTTTTATGCTGGATGGGATGATAAGTAATGACAAAAAGTCAACTTGAATACCATGATGGGTACGGAAAGTTAAAAAATGAAAATACCGCCCATATCCGAACAAACGGAACAACTCATTCGTCAATACGGTTCCTACCGCCTGAGACCTTTTCGATTTATCATTGACGAAATCATTGCGCACTTCGGTTCGCTTGAGGCGCTGCACGGGAAAAAGATTCTGGAACTGGGACCCGGCAGTAAGTTAAATCTGCTTGTTTTTCTGATTAAAGAGACGCCGGCGCAAAGCGTACACGCCGTGGGCAGATACCCCGGCTGGTCGTGGATGCCGCACGCGGCCATTCGGGAACTTTACGTGGAAAACGCCGAGCTGTATCAATTCCTGAAAAAAATCCCTTCAAAATCTTTTGATCTCATCTATTCCCGCCACGTGATGGAAGCGCACAGTATTCATCCGTTTATTCTTTTGGGCAGCCGGGAATACTGGCGTGCCATTAAGCAAGGCACCATTCAACATCCGGATGAAAATTTTCCGGCCTCCATTCCAAACCTGCAGGCGGCCTTTAAACAGGCCTTTAGGACTTTAAATCCGGGCGGTGTCATCATTTCCCAGATTGCCAAGAAGAAACACAGCGCGCTGGATGATGGGTTTTTAGCAAAGACGGCGGCTAAAAACATCCGTCGGAAAATGCTGGGTCGGTTATCGGAAATTGTGACGGTAGTAAAAAAATGACGGGGGAAGGATATAGGGGAATAAAGGAAATAAGGGGATAGGCTATAAGTATAAATTATGGGAGAGGTTTTTTTTGACTCATTTTGTGGCAGTCAAAGGGAAAATTCCTTTGAAAAATACATTTTGCATTCACACATCCTCGAGAGATCCCTTTGATAACCCCATGATGTTCTTTGCGGCTAAGTTTAGATTTATTTGCTTTGCCAAACAGAAAAATACGGCCGCTGAAAAAGAGAAGAATCGTCTCGCGAAAGTCATCGTTTTTTCAAATTTACTTGATTGTTTGAATTTGCTACTTTATATTTTTTACATTAAACCTACCCTGCAAGTCATTTAATTCAACTGGAGGACATATGAAATATCAAAGTTTAGGTGCAATGTTTTTTGACAAGCGGAATCAATTCCCCCAAAAGGTAGGATACATGTACAAAAAAGAGGGCAAATGGGTTTCGGTTACTTTTCAGGAAGCCACGGATCGGGCGGAGAGAATCGCGGCAGGACTGGCCTCTCTGGGGGTTGAAAAAGGAGATCGGGTTGCG
>CAZJNP010000459.1:0-3107 GCA_964547355.1 uncultured Calditrichaceae bacterium | reverse complement strand
CTATTGTCCCGATAACGCCTCACGCTTGTCTCTATTCGTTTTTTGAAAAAGAACGGTGGTTGATATGAAAAAGCTGTTAAGTCTCTCCGTTTTTTCTTTTACAATCAATCTAGGCCCAAACGCCGGGTATAACAAACTGGAGAGAAAAAAAACGACGGCACAGTAGATATGTATTCTGATGATGGAAAATTCTATGCTGTTTACAGCGAGGGTGCTGGCTGACAGACAGCTTCTGGCCTTAATTCTGCCAGTATAACCGTAACAAGGGAAATATTCGCACGCTTACTCCCATCGCAGAAGACAGGATCGAAATTCCAAAACAGAATACACTTTATCTTCATATATTCAAATCCGTTTGATCCATTAATGTATGTTAAATTTTCCCTGCCAAAACCCGGTAAAGTACAAATCAATGTTTATAATATTTTGGGATAAAAAGTAGCAAAACTACCGGATGCAAAGAAAACCTTCGGAACTTATGATGTTACTTGGGATGTATTCTATCAGGCCAGTGGTATGTACTTTATTTATCTTGAATCTGGTTCTTTTGTAAAAATCATGAATTGTTTGTTAATTAGGTGATTCTAAGGTTCTGCCAAAGTGCGTTCCTTCTTACATGGGTATACAGTGGAAAACAAACGCATCTGGGTTCATTTAAGCCTGTTGTTACGAATACATTAATCGGTAGATAAAACATAACGCCGCTATCTATTCTGTTTGGCTGATTAATTCTGAAATAATTTAATACGTAACAACCCGCCGGCCACCATTGTTACTACATTTACCACACCAATAATCACGGCAGTGCGGTAAAAGCCGTAAATCGGAATAAGCACCGTTGTCACCAGTAAACTGCTGCCCACCGCGCCGAATAGATCCAGACCGTACAAACCGCCGCTGTTTTGTTCGGGCACATCGGCTGCGTAATAAAGTCTTCCGGCGATGGGAAACACGGCACCGGCGACCGCTCCGGACAAAAGCGCAGCACAAAAGACCAACGCGCCGGAGGGCAGCAAAGAAACGGTTTTTAACAACACGAAGGGCAGTCCGGCGGCAAAAAAATGCAGCGCCGTTAAAAGCGGGGGCTCTTTACCCTTTAGATTAAAAAACAGCGCGCCCCAGCTTCCGCCCGTCATACCCAGCATGTAAGCTCCGGTTAATAGGGTAATCTGGAAATAGAGCGAACCAAAATACGTCTGGTAAAGGAGCAGTACCACCAGATAGGTGGCCATAGAAGAAAAGCCCATGTTGAATACAGACAGCGCCCCGAAAAAACGGGTTAGGGAATACTTTTTTGAAGCATACCGTCCCCACAGCAAAACAAACAGGTAAACGAACACAATGGCGGCTAAAAGGGAGAAAAAGGGCGTTTGGTATAAGCGATTAAAAAAAAGCAGCAGGGATTGCGAGTATTTTGCGCCTTGCAGCGCCAAATTAAAATAGTAGGCCTGGGGATGCAGGTCGCGATTAAGCGGAACGGAAGGAACGGCCTGAATCGTTTGTTGGAAATCTTCAATTCTTTCCGGCATGAGGCGAAAAGGCAGATAGGCTGGGCCTACATAATCGGCGTGAATTTTCTTTTTCTGCAGGGCGGAAACCAGCCATGCGGCATTGAAACGACTAGCAAACCCATGGTTGGACGCAAAAAAATAGATCACGTCTCCGGGAATAAAACGTATTTCGCGAAATGCGGATGTCAAGCTGCGCCATTCGCAGGCAATGAATCGGGCCATAGGTGGATTAAGATAATTTTCCGAGCCGGAAAGGGAAAACGAGAACACTCCCTCAGGCGACAACCGTTTTGAAATAAGGCGAAAGAATTCAGCAGTGTAAAAACGGTTGAGTTGCGCGGTACGCGGGTCGGGCAGATCGATGATGACGACGTCGTATTTTTGGCGTGTCCTGGCCAGAAACCGCCGTCCGTCTGTATGATGAATCCGCACTCTGCGGTCTGCGTTGATTTTGTGCCAGATATTGGGGAAGTAGTGTTGACCGATGCGTAAAATGGCCGGGTCCAGTTCCACATAGTCCAGCCGCTGCACAGAGGCGTATTTGAGCACTTCCAGAATCGATCCGGAAAATGCGCCGCCGATCATCAGTACGTTTTCGGGCTCTCTGGCAGTGAGCATGGCGGGATGGACGATCGATTCGGCATGCTGTTGATCCAATCGCGAAAAAGCCATGCGTCCGTTTTCGATCACAAAAGTGTTTTCCGATTGCTGTAAAACGACCATGCGCCCGTATTTGGAATCGACCACTTCCAGAGTACGAAAGGCTTTGTAAGGAGAATAAAACGCGCCCCAGAATCCGCCGCTTGCAGCAATGAGCAGTAAAAGGAAGAGCGGAATTATTGCGCGTTTCTTTGAAGGGCGGAAAAGCAGCCCGGCGGAAATCAAATTAAGCAGGCTCAGCAAGAAAACCGTAATTTGTACCGGCACAAAAGCGATAATGAACAAGGCTAAAATCAGCCCGCCCAGCGCTGAAGCTGCCGTTTCAGCCACATATACGTTCCCCGCGCTAATTGCTGGGGATATGTTTTTCTTCGTTTGCAGAAATTGATTTCCTGCCGAAAACAGAGCTCCGGAGAAGACACAAAAAGGCCCTAAAACGATAAACAAATCAATCAAAGTCTTAAAAAAGCCGGGCTCCATACCGATTACGGGATGTCCCAGAATAAAACTCAATCGGATGGTTACAAGGGTAAGAGGAACGGATACGGCTAGTGCGATTTGCAGCCATGCCACGCGCAGGTCGGCGCCCGTCTTATCGGGCCATAGTCTGCCGGCTAAGAAACTTCCCAGGCCGGTCCAAAACAACCAGGCGGCAAAATACGCGCCGAGGAATAATTCGTTCCCGCTGAACAGGCTGAAAAATTCGCGAACAAAAACAATCTGACTTCCGGTGGCCGTAAATCCGGTCAGTGCAAAAATCAGATAATAATAGGGTTTTGTGCGTTGTTTTGTCATGGGCTCTCTCACAGAGATTAAATTAAAAGAATCTTTCATCATTGAAAAGAGATTTTTAACATAAAATCGGAAGTAAAGGTATAGGATAAGGAGATCGTTCTCTGTATTTCAAGATTTCCTTATATCCCTATTCCCGTATAC
>CAZJNP010000458.1:0-3108 GCA_964547355.1 uncultured Calditrichaceae bacterium | reverse complement strand
GTGTAGTATTTTTTAAGTTTGTCAACTACTTTTACCTGTTTGCTTTCATGCTCTTGTGTTTTATTCTTAATGTTTTTTTTCGGAATCGAGGAGGAGAAATTTCGGTTTTGTTCGATAAAGGGTTCGTTTTCCAAGCGAGGAATAACTCCAATTACGGGATTTTCAAAAGTTTCTTCCGCTTCTTCCACAGTACGAATGGACTTGTCCAGAAATTCGCGTAAATGAACCATTCCAAGTCCGGATATCATCGCGACAAATAATGTCAGCATTAAATGTAGTTTGGTATTCGTATCCGCGGGTTCTAAGGGTTCAACTGGGGGTTCTACTATATTAAATCGACTCGACTCGTTAGCGCGCTGGATAGATTCTTCGATTCGAGTGCCCTGAATTTGTTCTAAAAATAAATTATAAATATTGCGGTGAACCTCCACTTTTTCTTCTAACTTGGATAACGTTAATTCATTGGCCTGAATAGTCGATGCATTATATTTGGATGATTCCACCACTTGATTTAAAATATCTTTCTTTTTTTTGGCAATTTCTAAGTCCACGAGTGTTATGGCGTTTTCAAATACTAATCGTAATGTTTGGACATCAAGCTCGGGGAAGTAGCTCATGTAATACTTTTTAATTTCGACTTCAATATTATTTCTTAGATTACTAATATTCTTATTGACTTTGATGGCCTCTGAACTCTTCCAAGAATAATGCTTCATTATATCACTCATCAGATCAATTTTCTGCTCGATTTCGGAAAAATAATTATTGATTACCGGTGTTTCCGGATAATTAGTAATCGCCTTTTGACCTTTTTGTTTTAACTGGTTTATGAGATAGTTTAAGTATTCTTCTTTTCCTTTTGTTGTAATATCGATCGCCACGATTGCTTCATTGATCCGATTTAAAGCTGCGTTGCTAAGAATTTCGTTTTTAATATCTTTATTAATAATTAATTGTTGTTTGTATTGATTTAATTGTTTTTCCGCCTGATCCAATTCTTTTTTGTAAATCTCTGCTTGCTGATAATTAAAATCTTTAACAAGTTTGACACTGGCCAATTCTTGTTTAAGAAATTCTTCCATGAAAATTTCCATTATGGTTTTAACCTCAAGATATGCTGTTCCTGAAGAGTGAGCTTTTATTCTAATTTCAATATAGTTGTCACCAAAAGTTCGAACCCTCATAGTTTTACGAAGGTGTTTGATTAAAATAAATCGAATCATTTTATCTAAGCTGGTTTCCGGCATTTTTTCTTGCATTTTCAATGCCGCTAAACGGATTTTTTCATTCTCATAGAGTTTTAAACGGTTTATCAATTTTATTAAGTTCGCTGAATTGAGAATTTGTTTTTTTAGACTAATCGCTCTTTGATAATAGGTGACACCAGGGACAAGCCTCTGAAGGCGAAAAGGTAACCGGCTGCTTTTTATTTGAATAATACAATACGATTCGTACTCTGGTGTTCTTTGGGAAATCTTAAATATTCCGGCAGCTAATACGAGTATGAATGGTATGATGAAATAATACTTTCTTCTAATCAGAATTCGAAGATAATCACGGATTTCAAAATTCTTGTCAAAAAAATTCATCTTTAACGATGATCCTGTGTGATGTAATAAGAAAAGAATTTAGATTTGTTTTTCGAAAAAGAAGCCCAGGGCAACAATATTTTTCTGAGCTTGATTATTCAAAGACTTTGGTTAGAGTTATAATTAACACGGTACTTAATGCGGCCGAGGTAGTCGTAACGATTATCGATTGCAAAATGGGCGATATTTTTTTCTCTCTGGGAATAAAAATGGTACAACCCGGTGTAATGGTTGGTATTGCAGTGTGTAGAGAATTGTTCATATAATAATCCAAATTAATTTTCCATACATTAGTACCTTTACTCCGAACTACAATATACTTAATCTCCGTTAAATCCGCATCCGCTGTCGGACCGCCGGCCCGCCCAATGGCGTCCAAAATATTTAGATTATTTTCATACTGTTGAACACCCGGTGAAGCAATAGCGCCCAGAATATAAAATTCTTTTTTGGGGGGAGGATTTGTATCCACGTGAAATGGAGATGAATCTCCGGGAATATGAATCGCATCACCCGAATATATTTTAGGTAGTTTATGCATCTGCCCATTTTTAAGAGCAGTCGCCACAGCGGCGGTAATCATCGAACTGTCTTCTTGCTGGCGTACAATCACCACTTCGTTCAGTCTTGCATCTTCCAGAGGACCGCCCGCTTCCATAATAATGTCCCAGAGATTAGGGATTTTTTCAAAATAATATTTCCCCGGGGAAGCGACCTGGCCAGTTACAATTACCTTATTATAGCCGAATTCCAGTACCTTAATATTTACCTGATTGATGAGTTTATTATACATCCCCATCTGAGATATGATTTTCTGGCTAAGTTCATGTATGGTTAAACCTGCTACTTCGATATTGCCAATCACGGGCAGGGCAATGGTTCCTTCGTTATTGACCCGTGCTTGTGTGTCCATTTCGGGAGATTCCCAGAAGGTGATTTCAAGAAGGTCTTTGGGGTGAATTTTGTACGAACTGTCTTGTGCATAACCATTTTTGCAGTTGGAATCCATAAGCAAAATAATCAAAATTTCGCAGAATATTAGGATTAAACGTTCTATATTTCTGTTGTTTCTTAATATCATGCTTAGGCCTTCCCGTAAATATTTATTTAAAACTATTCCATACTCTGCAAATTTTATACAGCTCCGCCCTGTCAGTTACATTACTGAGAAGGGAATTAGAAATTTGATACCTAATTTCTATTCAGGAACAAGGCTGGTCTATTATAAAATTTTAAAGAACTTTTTATCGTTTGCGCTTTTATACACTTGAATTTTCCCAATAGAAATTAGGTGGTTTATGTTTCTAAGTATTTCTTTCGAATATTTTTAATTTCCATTTGAAATAAACCCAGGAGGATTCCCTTCCAGCTATCTTTTTTATCCTTTTTTTATTTCCAATTATTTAAGAATTGTTTTCAAAATCTTTGATTAAAAACTTTCTCCTAAAACAAACCTCCAACCCACCAAAAAAGCAAAAAAATCCTAATCCCTCCTTCTCTTTAAAAAAAAAAAATAAAA
>CAZJNP010000457.1:0-3108 GCA_964547355.1 uncultured Calditrichaceae bacterium | reverse complement strand
CAACTTGATCAATCCATCCGGCCGCACCTGGGTCATACCATGATCGGAAAGGATGATGATATTCATTTTATCCAGCATGTGAATATCTTTCAACCGTTTATTCAGGTAACCGATTTGCTCATCCAGCAGCTGGATGGCCTGATTGACCTCCTGCGATTCCGGACCGTAGCGGTGTCCCTGCGTATCCGTATCACTGAAGTACAAAAACAAAAGATGGGGACGCTGCTCCGGCGGCAGCGACAACCAGTGAATGATTCCTTCGATGCGATCCTTGTGGCTAACCGATCCATCGTAGTATTTAAAATAATCCGGATGCAGATAAGCTTCATGTATCTCGGAGCCCGGCCAGAAAAAACTTGCCGCTTTGATCCCGTTCTTTTTAGCCGTCACCCACAGCGGTTCGCCGTCGTACCAGCGGGCGTCCCGTACCGAAACCGTATCCCCAACCCGGTAAACATCGTGCGTAAAAGGATTTTCGAACCGGTTGTACAGAATACCATGATGATCGATGTACATACCGGTAACAATACTCAGATGATTGGGAAACGTTTTCGAAGGAAAGGTGGGTTCAAAGGACAGCGCCCTTACCCCCTGTTGGGCCATTTGATCCAGATTGGGGGTGATGCCGCGGTTGGGGTAATCCCAGCGGAATCCGTCAAATGATATAATCAGGACATAGGGTGTTTCTTTTTTGTCTTGCGCTTCCGCATAAAACGCAAATAAAATAGAAATCAAAAACAAAACAATCGCTTTACGGATGGTGTACATGAGTTTATCCTCTAAATTCTTTATTCAAATATCAACGTATTTTGCATATGATTCAAGTGGTTATCGGTTTTCAGTTATCAGTTTTTAGTTTTCGGCTGTCCGTTGTCCATGCAGCTTGAATGCTAAACCTGCTATTGTTTTTACAGTAAGGAAATTAAAAATAACCGGTAAAAATCATTTGCCCCATTCGCAATCTTCGTGATTTTTTACGAAATCTCCTTTTCCAGCAGTCCGTTGATGGTCACAAACCGGTACCCCTTTGCCCGAAGGCGCTGAATGAGTTCCTTCAGAATGCGGTACGGGAAATCGTTTTCACGCTCGCTGCTCAGATGCATCAAAAGGATTTTCCCGTCCAACCGCTGTTTTTCTTCCTGCTCCAGAATATATTGTAATATTTGTGCACTGCTACGGTACAGCGCGGAGCTGGTATCCGCCACCCAGTCCCGGGTATCCATATGCGCCGACCAGCCCACATGCCGGAAACCGGCTTCAGCGGCCCAGGTTAAAATTTCCCGGTTATATTCGCCAAACGGCGCGCGCCAAAAGGGTGAAAGATGCCGATTGGTCAAATAAAAAAACAAGCTGTCCGTGCGCAACAACTGTTGATAGACAAAAGTCCTGGTAACGCCGGCCCGGGTATCCTGTCGGCCGTTTTCTTCGTATGTGGTCAGGTGGGGGTGCGTAAAAGAATGATTGGCCACCTGATGGCCGTCCGCGACAATCCGGCGCACCAGATCCGGAAAATGGCGCATAAAAGCGCCGGTTAAAAACATGGTCGCCTGGACGCCTTGTTCTCTTAAGACATTTAACAGGAGCTCTGTTTTCTTGTTTGAAGAGCCGCCGTCAAAGGTCAGGGCGATTTTATTTCTGGCACCGGGAACGTAAGAAAGGGGTATGCGCAGGCGCTCCATACGAGCTGAATAGAACTGAATGTCCAGAGAGTCAATCAGCTGAACAAAACCGCCTGTTTTTACAAGCCATACTTTAAATTTGTTTAAGCCACGATTTAAATAAATCGGACTAAAGGTTACTTTTGGCCCCTTGGCGATTTCCATTCGCTTAAGCTTCCCTTCTCTCTCAAGAAGAACTGCCGCACCCACAGGGGCGTGTAACGTTAACTTCATTTCATTTAATAAACCGGTAAAGGTCGTATCCAAAGGGGCAAACGAAGTATCGGCAACGCTATTATTTAAGTTGTGGGTGGTTTGCCGGATTAACCGCTCCTTGATTTCCCGGACTTCGTTGTGCAGGGACCAATAAAACCCCAGCAAGATGAAAAATAAAAGTGCAACGATACCTGCAGGAAGATATCGCTTGACATCAACTTTTTTAATCAACGTGCTCCAACGCCATTTGTAGTAACAGGACGTGCTGCAGAACAAGTGGTGCCCGAGATGCAGTTGACATTCGGCGCAAATGGGCGCTTTACAGTAATAGCATTTTCTCGAGGTCAGACGGTCCGGATGATTTTTACAGGCATATTTTGGTCGCGCCATAACGATTACCGATTAGAATACTGCGCCTGGTAAAACTTTTTGAACGCTTCCTGTTTTTCTTTGATCTTACGCCACCAGTTTTCGTTTTGCACATACCAGTCGATGGTTTGCTCCAGTCCTTTTTCCAGATCGTATTGTGGCTGCCACCCCAGGGCCCGGATTTTGGAAGTATCCACCGAATAGCGCCGGTCGTGTCCCGGGCGGTCTTTAACCGGCTGGATCAGGTCGTAGGGTTTGCCGAGATAATCCAGAATTTTATGGGTGATAAAGATATTTTCCCGTTCGTTGCCGCCGCCGATGTTGTAAATCTCGCCGATCTTGCCTTTATGCAACACCACGTCGATTCCGGAACAATTATCCAGCACATGCAGCCAGTCACGTACGTTTTTACCGTCGCCGTACAAGGGTAACTTTTTATCGTCAATGGCGTTAGTAACAAATAAAGGAATCAGTTTTTCCGGATACTGGTAGGGGCCGTAGTTATTCGAACTACGGGTAATGAGCACCGGCATACCGTATGTTTTAAAATAAGAACGAACCAAAAGGTCCGCCCCTGCTTTACTGGCCGAATAGGGACTGTTGGGTAACAGCGGATGGTTTTCTTTAAAGGAACCCTGGTCGATCGAGCCATAGACTTCGTCCGTGGAAATCTGCAAAAATCGTTCGATTCCGTGTTTACGGGCTGCTTCCAACAGCACAAAGGTGCCGCGAATATCCGTTTCGATAAAATCGCCGGCCTGATGAATGGAACGGTCCACATGCGATTCGGCGGCAAAATTGATCACCGCGCGCACCTGTCTCTTCTACCCATCTCCGAGCCCACTAGCCCAGCAGACATCTCGTA
>CAZJNP010000456.1:0-3115 GCA_964547355.1 uncultured Calditrichaceae bacterium | reverse complement strand
GTTTAAACCCGAGGCACAGAATATCAGGCAATTTCATCATGCCCAAGAGTGCTTATAAAAGTAAACAGGACAGGAGTTTTGTTAATCGAAGTAGCTGAAAAAAAAATAACCGATTCCGACCTTAGTGCTCGGATTGTCGTCAGATTGACTGCTTTGTGGGCCTTAAACGAATCTGCTTTAGGCGGTGTACTGCTGGCTTTTAAAATTCCTTTTACCGGTCTTTTTATTGGCAGCGCTGCAGTGCTCATCATCTCCTTATTAGCTTTTTTTGATAACAAACCTGGCACCATAATGCGGGCAACCGTCATTGTAATGATTATTAAAGGCCTGGTTAGTCCTCATACACCCGTTACCTCCTATGCCGCTGTTTTATTGCAGGGGGTATTAGGCGAAATTTTTTTCCGCTATTTTTCATGGCGTAGTGCGGCTTTTATTTTATCGTGTCTGGCTTTATTGCTTTCTGCCATGCAAAAATTTTTAATTATCACTCTTATTTTTGGAATGAATATCTGGGATTCCATCGATTTATTCGGGAATTATATCATTAAGCTTTTCCTTCCAGCGCATCAGTCTTCCTTAAGCCTGCCGATAAGTTTTTCACTGATTATTATTTATAGCATGATTCATCTTTTTGCCGGATTCATTGTCGGTTTATTTATTCCTAAGGTGGCATATAGAGTAAGAACCGACCTTGCCAGCGGGGAATACCGCAACCTGTTTCCGGATACTTTGCCCGAAAATGGTGAACTTCCTCCTAAAAAACGTCGTCGTTTTTTTAAAAAAGGGAGCGCCTATATTCTGTTTATCATCATTACATCGATCGTTCTGCTATCGTATATTTTCCCTGTATTTGAAAAAAGCAGAGGTTATGCCGTAGTAATGATGGTTTTAAGATCGGTTGTTATCATGGGGCTCTGGTATTTTGTCTTAGGGCCGGTGGTACTGAAAAGATTAAAATCATTTTTAGCTCAAAAAGAACACACATATTCGGGCGAAATAAAAAGTATTCTTTATTTATTTCCCGTTTTACGGAGAATCGTAAAATTTAGCTGGCGTCAGACCGCATCCGAAAGAAAATTTAAACGCCCAGTGGCTTTTCTTATAAATTTGCTGGTTATCAGCATTAATGCGGATTTGTCCGCTCTTTATGATGAATAAACCATCGATTGAGGAAGCTATAGAACAAAACGTTTAAACGTTTTCAAATATTTTTTAGATTAAATCCAATGATGATCTATTGCCAATAATCGGATGCGGTTTTATTGGAATAGGCCGATATTAAACGGGAGGGAACAGGTATGTATAAACGATATCAGAAGTTAGGTTTATTTGTAGCTCCTGTTTTAAGTCTTATAGTTCTCCTGTTGCCGCCGGCGCGCGGTATGCAGCCTGAGGCGATAAAGGTTGCTGCTGTGGCTGTTTTAATGGCGATCTGGTGGATTACGGAAGCCGTTCCCATCCCTGTGACGGCCTTGCTCCCGCTTGCTCTTTTCCCTTTATTGGGGGTACTTAGCGCCAAAGAGACCAGTGCACCTTATGCCCACCATTTAATTTTCCTGTTTCTGGGCGGATTCTTAATTGCCATTGCCATGGAAAAATGGAACCTGCACCGCCGGATTGCTTTATATACAATTCGTCTGGTGGGATTTAGTAGCTCAAGGATTATTCTGGGATTTATGGTAGCCACGGCGCTGCTTTCCATGTGGATCAGCAATACAGCCACTACGATGATGATGGTTCCTGTGGGACTCGCGATTATCAAACAAAGCGCGGAATTTATAGAAAAGGATAAACTCTTAAATATCGATACAGGTCCGGGACAATTTAAGTTTGGAGCCGCGTTAATGTTGAGTATTGCTTATGCCGCATCTATTGGGGGAGTGGCTACCATCATTGGAACACCGCCTAATACTTTTTTGGTCGGATATATTGATCAGGCCTATCATATTCAAATCACATTTTTACAATGGATGTTGTTAGGTGTCCCGCTTTCTATTGTTATGCTGGTTATTGCTTGGTTGTACCTGACACGTATCGCGGTTCCGCCGGAAATAAAGGAGCTCCCGGGAGGTACGGAACTTTTAGCTGAAGAAATTAAAAAATTAGGTAAAATGCAAAAAGGCGAAAAATATGTACTGGTTATATTCTTGCTGGTGGCCTTTTTGTGGATTGCGCGCGGGTTTATTCATTTTGGACCTAAAACAATTCATGACGCCACTATTGCAATGGGCGGGGCGATTGCCCTTTTTTTAATACCTGTGGACTGGGACAAGGGAATATTTGTACTGGATTGGAAATCTGCTGTAAAATTACCCTGGGATATTATTATTTTATTTGGGGGTGGCCTGGCACTTGCGCATGGCGTTAGTAAAAGCGGACTGGTAAAATGGGTTGGTCAGCAGTTTACTGTTTTGCAAGGGGCAAATTTACTTGTGATTATTTTAGGTGTGGTTTTACTAACAATGCTCTTAACGGAGTTGACTTCGAACACGGCAACCGCGGCCATTATTATTCCCATCATGGCGAGTATCGCGCTGGCAATTAATATGCATCCCTTTATCCTGATTATCCCGGTGAGCGTGGCCGCCTCGTATGCTTTTATGTTGCCGGTTGCCACACCTCCAAATGCCATTGTGTTTGGCAGCCATTACCTTACCATTCCTCAAATGGCTCGGGTGGGCGTCATTTTAAATTTAACGGCCAGTATTTTTATCCTTTTGGCAGTAAAGTTTTTATTACCACTGATCTGGAACGTAAGCGTGAACGTTCATTAATAAAAGGGCTCTACAATGCGCTTAGCGTCCGATGCGTAAAGCTGCCGGGATCGCATATTCGCGGTTTTTTCTTAATTCTCAATCGGCAGGTTCAGACTGCACATCTGCGCACAAGGGCCAACCGGGGAGTTGGTTTTGGACGAATAAAGGCCCCGTGAAACATGGGGTTTGTTGAAAAAGAAAGTTTTCTATAAATTAAACCCCAAAAGATAAAAGTTTAAGTAATTTTCAGGATATCCTTTATGCAAGCGTTACTAATGATGCTTTTGGTTTTTGCCTGTTATTTTTGCCTTTCTTATCTTGTCTATTCTTCCTCTCTTCCTCTCTCCTCTTCGCTGTGT
>CAZJNP010000455.1:0-3121 GCA_964547355.1 uncultured Calditrichaceae bacterium | reverse complement strand
AGAATTATTGTACTGTAAGTTTGAGTAAAAATTTGGTGTTATTTGATGGTAGTTAAACCCATCACAGTACCATTATTCTCATACTGGTTAAAAATTGGCATTCCTCTTCCTGTACTGAGTACTTCAACCCTGCTCAGTAAGATCTTTACCGAAGCATAACTGTTTTTAAAACATAGATGATATAGAAATTGTGGATTGATGAATTTTGGAATTGCGACTTGATCCCGATAAACATGGTATGGAATACAAATCTTGAATTCACATAAAGATAATCATATTACTATCATAGCTAAAGAAATATTCTGCAGAGTTCTTTCGGAAATGGTTAACGGATGTCCTGATTTAACAATACAAAAATTTCGAAGATGATGCCGTTTAATATAAAATACAGCTTTAACAGTTTTGCGATTTTTTTTTAGCTTGGGATAATTAAAAACTTTTAGCGGTTCAAAAAAGGACTGGCACTGTGAACAGATTTTTAATATTAGTATTGATAATTTTAAACATACCTGCTTTCATTAGAGCTCAATACAAAGATATTAGATTTGAACACCTTACTACAGAAGATGGATTATCAGGAAATGGAGTTCAGTGTATTTTGCAGGACAGCAACGGATTTATGTGGTTTGGCACAAACAATGGTTTGAATAAATACGATGGCAATACTTTTTCTGTTTATATCCATGATCCTGATAATCCACAAAGTATTAGTTTTAACGAGATTAACGCGATCTATGAAGATAGAAACGGAAATCTGTGGATCGGCACCAATGGCGGTGGATTGAATAAATATGATCCTAAAACTGAAAAATTTACACGCTATGTATACGAAAGCAACAATCCCAATAGTTTAATTGGCAACTCTGTCTATCCAAAGGCGATATATGAAGATTATAAAGGAGATATCTGGATTGGCACGAGTAATGGTTTGTCACAAATGATTTCTTCAAAAACAGATCAGAATCCAGAGAAGTATGATTTTGTAAATTACAGACATGATTCAAATGGTTCGGACAATTACCATCACAATGTGGTCCATACCATTTACGAGGACGAAAACCATGGCATCTGGATAGGCGCGCAGGACGGCAGCATAAATAAAGTTGACCAGGATAAAAAACAGCTTAATAAGATAATCAGTTCGGATGATATTTATAATTATTTAAATCAGGGAAATGAAAAGTGGGATCCAGGGGCAGCGAAATTAATATACCATGCTCCTTCCGATCAGGATAGTATATTAACCATCGGTTCAACTAAAAATATCTATAAATATAACCTGAAAGAAAAAAAAATTGTTGGTTATGAAAAAAAACTTAGAAAAGTACTGAATGAAAAGAAAGTAGAACGCATAAACTCGTATTATATGGGACAGGATGGTTCATTATGGGTGGGATCACATAAAGGTTTATATATAAGAGATAGTCAGGATGGTATAATCCGGTACTATAGAAATGATCCGAATGATCCTTTCAGCATAAATAATAACAATATCATATCTATTTATAAGGACAGGCAAGGGATGTTCTGGATCGGTACTTCCAATGGAGGTGTTAGTAAATATGATCAAAAGAAACAAAATTTTAACTATTATGTGATTATGTTAGACAATATAAAATGTAGTGTTCGCCCAATTTTTGAGGATCTATCTGAGAAAGGGAGAATACTCTGGCTTGGGACGAGATCGCAGGGATTGCTTAAATATGACCGGATAACCAAAGAGATAAACCAATTTGTGAAAACTATTAAAGATCCAATAACAACTATTCACCAAGATGTTAATAATTTGAATTTATTATGGATCGGTACCTATGAATCAGGATTTTATCAATTTGACAAACAAAAGGAAAAATTTACCGGTCACTATTATCCTTCAGACGGGATTTATCCAAAAGTTAACGTGCATAATTTTGCGGCAAGTAACCTTATTATGTCTATGATAGCTGGCGATGATGGAAATATTTGGGTTGGTACCATTTACGGACTTTATAATTTTAATCCCCGGACGAAAAGTTTTACATCATACCTACAAGAACCGGGAAATCCGAACAGTCTTAGTAATAACAAAATCAGAACGATTTATAGGTCTTATTATAAGGGTAAATCTGTATTATGGATAGGCACCTACAGTGGCGGGCTCAATAAATTTGATCCGGAATCAAAATCATTTGTACACTATAAAAATGATCCTGCTGATATTACCAGTCTGAATGCGAATAATGTTAGTTCTATTTATGAAGACAGGTCCGGCACAATATGGATTGGTACACCCAAGGGATTGAATAAATTCAATCGGGAAGGTGAGACATTTAGCCACATCATAGATAAAGATAAAAAACTTAGTACGAATATAATGGCAATATTTGAAGACAAAAATGGAAATCTCTGGATGAATACTGTGGGTGGTTTATACAAATTTGATCTGGAGACAAAAAACGTTTATGTATATGATAAAAAGGATGGTCTTCCAATAAGCAGTTTTAATAGATATTCATACCACAAGAACAAGAACGGAGAAAGATTTCTTGGCGGGCTTGGCGGTTTTATTGAGTTTAATCCTGATAATTTTAAAGATAATTCTCATATTCCACCTATTGTCATAACCGGTTTTCAAATATTTAACAAACCTGTAAAACCTGGAAAGGATTCTCCTTTAAACAAGTCCATAACTTATTCTGATAAAGTCTTACTATCTCATACTCAATCAGTATTTTCACTTGAATTTTCAGCATTAGATTACATCAATCCTGAAAAAAACAAATATGCCTATAAAATGGAGGGCGTTGATCCTGACTGGGTATACACTGAAGCTTCCAGACGTTATGCAACATATACCAATCTCGATCCCGGAGAATATGTTTTTAGAGTAAAAGGTTCCAATAATGATGGTCTCTGGAATGATGAAGGGACTTCGATCAAGATCGTCATAACGCCCCCCTGGTGGAAAACAAATCTCGCATATTCATTTTATGTGGTTTTAATTTTAGCTTTAATCTATAGTATTTGGCGTTTCCAGCTAAACCGTGAACGGTTAAAACAAGACTTAAAAATGGAACATTTTGCAGCGGAAAAGCTGCGTGAAGTGAATACGTTAAAAACAAGATTTTTCACTAATATATCC
>CAZJNP010000454.1:0-3138 GCA_964547355.1 uncultured Calditrichaceae bacterium | reverse complement strand
TCCAAATATTGTGGATCGGACACAGACCTTTGGAATAAGGTGTCCCACTTCCTTCCCCTTTCCATTGACAACTCACGAGGAAAGTTTTGATCGCAAAAGGAAATATTTTCCTTTTTATTTTATGCATTAGAATATCCACAATTTATCTTAATAAGATGATCTAAAGCCATAATCAATTAATAATAAAGGAATTAAAAGAAAGAATATGTGCTGAGATTCCATCAAATAACCGATGTAAAAAAGTTGGCACGGGCATTGTATTATGACATACCGGAGGTTGGTATGAAAATATTTAATACGCAAAATATTGTGCTGCTAAAAAAATCACTGGATGTGTATTCCAGGGAGCATGAAGCGATTGCTAAAAACATCGCTAATGCAAATAATCCAGATTATAAAAAAGAAAAAACAGATTTCAGTGAGCTGCTTTCGGCCAACATGGAGCGGAAGCTTAAGGTTTCCAATCCAAGGCACATTGCCAATCCGGAACCGGTGCCTCCCTCTGATAACCGTAATTCAGACGGCACACCGGTGGATATCTCGGAGGAAATGGGCAAGCTGGCCGAAAACCAGATTCGATATGATTTTTCAACGCGCGTACTGCAGCGCGCTTACCGTGGGATTTTCGCGGCCATCACAGGAAGAACAGGATAAGAAAAAGGATAATAGAAAATGAAAGTAGGCGGATTGTTTTCTGCTTTGCGCACCACGTTGGCGGGTATGTCCAACCAAATGAAGCGGCTGGATGTAATTTCAGAAAATATCGCTAATGCTGAACGGGCGCCGGATAAAAACGGTAGAGTTTATCAGCGAAAAGTAGTGGTACCGGAAAAAACACAAAAAAACCGTTCCAAATTTGCCATGAAAAGCAGTGTGCATTTAAAACGTACCCGTCCAGACCATCTTACCGACCAGGAGGGAGCAGAAGGCAGCAAAAGGCTTTCGGAAAATGTACTACCGGTAAAGGTCGCGCAGCAAAAAGGCGAGCAATTGGTTTACAATCCTTCCCATCCGCGCGCCGATGAAAATGGTTACGTAAAAATGCCTAATGTGAATGTGGTGGAAGAGATGGTAGATCTAATCTCTGCCACGCGTACGTACGAGGCGAATGTGACGGTGCTTAATGCGGCCAAGCAGATGGCTAAGAAAGCAATGGAAATTTGAGGATAAACAATGAAAGTAGGAAATAATAACTGGAATATCCGACACGTTGAGCAGACGTATCAGCAGACGCGTCCCACACTTAAACCAACACGGGAAAATACTTCTGCAGCTAAAACCAATCAGTCATTAAAGATCAGAACAACGGCTAAAACGCCGATCCAGCCGGCGGATATTCTATCGCCCAAGGAAATGGCTACCTTAAGAGCCTTGTTTGAAGATCAATTCAGTCCATCTGTTTTCTATGGCAGAAATCAGGTAAAAAACATTCACTCCGGCTTTTTATTGGATGTTCGGGGATAAGCGAGGTGCAATATGTCTAAAATCAATATGATAAAAAATCTTCAGATTGCAGACACTATTAAGACAAAACAATCGACGCCTAAAAACAACGAGGTGGGAAATCTACAGGAACGCGATTTTGGCGCAACCATTAAGGACTTTATGCAGGCAGTAAACGCGAAAAGCCTGCAGGCTTCCCGGGAGGCCGCGGATGTGATTCAGGGCAGATCCCAGAATCTCCACCAGGCCATGGCTGCACTGGAAGAAGCGCGCCTCTCTTTTCAGTTAATGATCGAAGTAAGAAACAAACTGCTGGAATCGTACAAAGAGTTGGAAAGAATGCAGGTTTAATGAGGTGAAAAATGAATAGACTAAACGATCAGTTGCAGTTACTATTGGCAAACTACACAACAAAACAAAAAATGGTCATTTTGGGCGTTTTTATTGCATTTCTTTCTGCGGTGATAGCCATGGTGTTGTGGGCAAACCGCACCGAATACGAGGTGCTTTATAGCAATCTGGATCCCTCTTCGGCCAGTTCTATTGTCAGCGATTTAAGAAGCAATAAAATCCCATACCGAATTGAAAACGGCGGCACAACCATTCTCGCTCCGGCCAAACGTATTTCCGAACTGCGGTTGAAATATGTGCAAAGCGGGTATATCAAGGACGCCGTTACCGGGTATGAACTTTTCGAAGGCAACAATATGGGCATGACCACCTTCATGCAGCATTTGAATTTTAAACGCGCTTTAGAAGGTGAGTTAATGCGTACCATTAACCAGTTCCCTGAAATCAAACAAAGCCGAGTGCATTTAGTGATTCCGGAAGACCAGTTGTTTGAAAATGAGAAACACGGCAGTGCGTCGGTGGTGCTTTATTTACGTCCCGGAGCTTATCTGTCCCAAAAACAGCTAAAAGGAATTGCCACTCTGGTGGCAAACAGTGTAGATGGCCTGGAACCGAAAGATGTGGCGGTTATGGATGATGAAGGAACTGTTTTGTTCGAAGGCGAAAAGGACGACACTTTGATGGGTAGTATAAGCGACCAGTATGAATTACGCAACGCCCTAGAGCAGAACCTGCGCAAGAAAGTGCAGGATATCGTCAGCGGAGTGGTCGGTCATAATAACGCAGTGGTTAAGGTCTCGGCAGAACTCAATTTTGACCGCATCGAACGGGTGAAAGAAGAGGTCGACCCCGATAGCCGCGTTGTTTTAAGCGAAGAAAAATATGTGGAATCTTCAACGAATAAAGACGACACATCCAGTTATAACATTCAGAAAACCACTTCCAATTATGAGTTGTCCAAAACAAAGGAAGTGTATGTATCTAATACCGGCAATATCAAACGGTTAACGGTGGCTGTGCTGGTAAATGGCAAATACAAACGTGTGGGGCAGGGCGAGGAAGAAAAAATTGAATATATCCCCCGTACCGAAGAAGAATTAAACCAGATCGCGGCCCTGGTAAAAAGCGCGGTAGGGTATGATGAAGACCGTGGTGATGTGGTAGAAGTTCAGAATATGCAACTGGTTACTCCGCCGCCCAAGCAGGATAAAGAATTTTTTGAGATGGGCGTGCCGTTCGAATTCTGGGAAAAAATTATCACCTACATCCTGTTAGCCATCGGTATGTTACTGGCCTTCTTCCTGTTGAAGGGAATGCTTAAAACCAGTGTCACCCAACTTGCAC
>CAZJNP010000453.1:0-3140 GCA_964547355.1 uncultured Calditrichaceae bacterium | reverse complement strand
ATTATGGAGATTAAAGGCTGCTCCGCCGACGAAGCGCGCGCCATCATGGCCGAATTTGAAGAGAAAAATCTGACCACACAGGAATTTTACTACGAACTGCAGCAGTGGCTGGGCGACCGCATTTTTGTGGACAAAACGCCCAACTACGCCCTCAGCCCGGAAATTTTACAGCGCGCCGAAGCCTACTTCGAAGATGCCCTGTATATTCATTTGATCCGCCATCCTTACGGCGTCATTCCGTCTTTCGAAAAAGCCAAACTGCACGTGTTCTATCCGCCTTTTTTTACCGCGGATCATCCATACACGCCCCGGCAATTGGCCGAATTGATCTGGGTGGTCAGCCATCAGAACATTTTGAATTTCCTGAGAAAAATTCCACAACACAGACAGTACCGCCTCTTTTACGAAGACCTGGTCACCGAGCCGGAAAAAACCATCCAGGGGGTGTGTGACTTTTTGAACATCGATCTGCATCCCGATATGCTGGAACCGCAAAAAGACAGCCACAAACGCATGACCGACGGGTTAAATGATCTGTCCAAAATGCTGGGCGACGTGCGCTTTCATGAGCACAAGGGCATTTCGGCCGACCGGGCCTATAGCTGGAAAAACAGTTTAACCGAAGACTACCTGGGCGACGTCACCTGGAATCTGGTGGAATCGTTTGGATATGAAGACCGCGGTAAATTGGAATACTCTTTGGGCAAAATCATCCGGCCCATTGAACCGCTGGCGCCCGGTGAAATTCCCCCGCTCTCCTTTGCGCAGCAGCGCTTATGGTTCCTGGATCAATTAGAACCGGATAATCCCTTTTATAACATGCCGCTGACCGTACGCATCAAAGGCGATCTGGAGCTGAATGTGCTGGAAGAAGCGCTGAATCAAATCGTGGCCCGTCATGAAAATCTGCGCACGGCCTTTAAGACCGTTGACGGACAACCCCGGGCCGATATTCGTCCGGAATTACGGGTGCGCATCGCTGTGAACGACGTCAGCCAGCTCTCGCCTGCCCAACGAGAAAAAGCGGTGGAAGAAATCATTCGCGCAGAAGCCGCCAGGCCCTTCAATCTGAGCAAAGCGCCGCTTTTCCGCACCACGCTGATCCGCCTTAACGAAAACGAAGGCATTTTTATCCTGAACATGCATCACATTATTTCCGACGGTATGTCGCTGGAAATTTTTCTGAAAGAGCTTTCGGCCTTTTATAGCGCCATAAAAACCGGAACCGCTCCCGCTCTGCCCGAGCTGCCGTTGCAGTACGGCGCTTTTGCCAAATGGCAACGCGAGTGGCTGGAAAGTTCCGTTCTGCAAAAACAGCTCCGTTACTGGCACGATCAGTTGACCGGCGTTCCGGCCTTGCTGCAACTGCCCACGGATTTCCCGCGGCCCAAAGTGCAGTCCTACAAAGGCAGTAAAGCCTTTTTCGAACTGCCCCCGGAAGTAAGCAAACGACTGATTGACATCGCCAACCGACATCAGACCACTCCCTACGTGGTGCTTTTAGCGGCGTTTTCCGTTTTACTGCACCGCTATTCCGGTCAAAACGACATTTGCATCGGTACGCCGGTTTCCGGACGCACCCGTAAAGAGATCGAAGGGCTGATCGGCTTTTTCGTGAATTCTCTGCCTCTGCGTTTCGAACTGGACGGAAATCCCACTTTCGATAAACTCCTCGCGGAAGTTCAGCAGGTGGTGCAGGACGGGCTCAGCAATCAGGACGTGCCGCTCGAAAAAATCATCGACACACTGAACCTGGAAAGGGACACCAGCTACACGCCTTTGTTTCAGGTGATGTTCATTTATCAGCAGAGTCCGCTGCAAAAGATCGCCCTGCCACAAGTGGAAATCGAACCGCTCCAGGTAGACACGGGTACGTCCAAATTTGACCTCAGCCTAGCCATGGTGGAAGACGACGGCAGCTTCCGCGGCATGCTGGAATACAACACCGATTTGTTCAAAGAAACGAGCATGCGCCGGATGATCGCTCATTTTGAGAATTTGCTGGAAGACCTTACGCTGCACACGGCCAAACCGGTACGGGCACTGAAAATGCTGAGCGACCGGGAGTCGCAGGAAATCATTCACGGCTACGATTTAGTTACAGAGGAAGCGCTCCCGGAAGACTTGAATGTGGTGCGTCTGTTTGAGCAAGCCGCGGCAAAAAATCCCGAACAGCCGGCTCTGATCCGCCGCGGTCAAACAATGACCTACTGCGAGCTGAATGAGCGCGCCAACCGCTTGGCGCATCATTTGCGCAGCTTAGGCATGGGGCCGGATCAGGTAATCGGTTTGTGCATCGAACGTTCTTTTGAGCTGATGGTGGGGCTGTTTGCCATCTTGAAAGCGGGTGCCGCCTACCTACCTATCGATCCGGATTATCCTGAAGAACGCATCGACTACATCATCGAAGATTCCGGCGTGCGGCTGGTATTGGCCCAGGAAACGGTTAAACCGCGCTTTGAATCCCGCGGTGTACAGGTCATTTGTCTGGAGAACGACCAACACGCATTTCAGCAGCAGCCGGCCACAAATCCGGATACGACCATTGATCCAAAGAATCTGGCCTATCTGATCTATACTTCCGGTTCCACCGGCAAGCCCAAAGCGGTGATGGTGCCCCACCGAGGTCTGGTGAATCATGCGCTCAGCATGGACCGCGAATATAACATCCGAAAAAGTGACCGAACCCTGCAATACATTTCCATCAGTTTTGACGCTTCGGCTGAAGAAATTTACCCCACTCTGATCGGCGGCGCTGCGCTGGTTCTTCCGGAGAAAGCCGCAGAGATGAGCGGAGCCGATCTCTATGAAATCATTCAAAAAGAGAAAATTACCGTGCTTCATGTGCCGGTGCCGGTGTGGCATTTCTTCATTGATTATCTCAATGAACAGAATTTGCCGGTGCAGGAATCTTTGCGTTTGATGATGGCCGGCGGCGAACAACCCTCCGTGCAAAAATTTCATCGAGCGGCCGAATTAGCCGGGCAAAAGATAACGTTTGTGAATTTGTACGGCCCTACGGAAACTACGATTGCCAGCACCTACTACAAAACGGAGCTGAGCAAAGACATGACTTTTGAATACGATCTCATCCCCATAGGCCGGCCGCTGCGCAATGCTCGGGTGTACATCCTGGACGA
>CAZJNP010000452.1:0-3142 GCA_964547355.1 uncultured Calditrichaceae bacterium | reverse complement strand
CGGTTAATGTTTAAAATAACATGCAAACCGATGTATTAAATATCTCTACAAAATTTACCTCCGGACGTACAGGCAAGAAGCCGAAACTACTGGAACAAGTAAAACAAAAAATGAGAACCACCGGATACAGCCCGAAAACTATTGAAGCTTATGTGCATTGGATAAAAAAATATATTTTATTCAACGGCAAAATCCACCCTTCAAAACTTGATAAAGAGCATGTAGAAAAGTTTTTAACTCACCTTGCGGTAGATAAAAACGTTTCGGCTTCCACGCAGAATCAAGCGTTTAGTGCGATACTCTATTTGTATAAAAATTTTATGCAAATTGATTTAGGGTGGTTGGATGAGATTGTAAGAGCAAGGAAATCAAAAAGAATTCCCGTTGCTTTCAACAAACCGGAAGTACGCGAGATATTCAAGCATTTGAGCAGAGTCCCAAAATTAGTATGTTCTTTACTTTACGGTTCGGGTTTGAGACTTGGCGAAGCTTTGAGATTGAGAGTCAAAGATATAAATTTCGATGCGAATCAAATTATTGTCCGAGAAGCAAAAGGAAATAAGGATAGAATAACCACTCTTCCGCAAACAATAGTTCCCGAATTAAAAAAGCATTTAAACAAAGTCTATTTACAACATAAGTATGATTTGAAAAAAGGGAAAGGAAGAACAAAGCTGCCTAATGCGCTTGCAAAAAAATATCCGAATGCAGATAAAGATTTTTATTGGCAGTATGCTTTCCCGGCAGATAAGTTTATAAAGGATGAAACGGGATTAGTTTACAGGTATCATATTCATGAGAGTACTATACAAAAGGCAATTAAAGCGGCTTGCAAAAAAGCAAAAATAATGAAGCACGGAACAGCACATACATTTCGGCATACTTTTGCAACTCATTTACCGGAAAATGGATATGATATAAGAACTATTCAAGAACTTCTCGGTCATAGCAGCTTAAAAACTACTATGATATATACACATGTAGCTAATATGGGAGCTGGTGTTAAAAGTCCATTAGACGGATAAGTATTGATTTTATTAGAAAGCAAAAATGTTCTTCATAATAAAGCGGTTAAAATAGAGTGAAATTTTATTAACTTATTTTAATTAAATAAATTATGCCGATTAAACAGACAATATCAAGGATTATTAGACGGAAATTTTATTCCGCCTATCATGTCCGTATAAATCGGCTCAAGTAGTAGTTGGGTGCAAGGAAAATGAAAAAGACCATTATTACAATATTTCTGCTATTCATCACTTCCCTATCGTATGCCGGTACTGAATATGTTACTCTTATCAAAGTTATGGATAACGATGATATGGGTATAATTGAACGATCCAATGGTGAACGCTGGCTTATTGAAAAGGGCGTTGGTGCTATCTCGTTTTGGCGTTTCGAGGGGAAGAAAATATTGATCTATTCACCGGGTTTGTTCTGTGGGGTCGGCTCAAAAGTAATACTGCCAGATGTTGGTCAGGAAGCCCGTATTTGGAATGCCGAGCAGATTGATGCCGGAGGCACTGCTACTGTCAACACTCCACCGTCTTCTGTTCCCTCTGATTCAAACCTCACAGTTCTCGCACTCGCATTCTTAGGATACTTTAACCCAGAAGTGAAAGAGAACACAAAGAACGACGTTGTTCTTGCCCTTAAGTCATTTCAAAAAGAAAATGGGCTCAGTCAAACTGGAAAGCTATCATCCGATACTCAACTTGCCCTATCAAAATCTGTGGCTGCCCACAAACCACTAACCAAGGAATCACTGGTACTTGCATCCGCATTACTTGATTCAGCTAAAAGGCTTATGTCTGCATCTCGATACTCAGATACTTCAAATATGCAAGAAGAGATAATTGAGACGCAGATTGATGGAGATTTTGAGGGTTGGGAAGGTGAAACAATTGTGAAGTTGATGAACGGGCAAATCTGGCAACAAACGGAATACTATTATCATTATCACTATGCCTTCATGCCGAAAGTCACAATAATAAAGTCAGGGGCTGGGTACAAGATGATAGTCGATGGTAGTCCAAAGGCTATCGGAGTAACAAGATTGAAATAACACCCAACAAATGCATCTAGCGGACGGCTAACTGCCGCCGCTGATGCTGACCGTTAGGCTTCCAACAAAATAAAGGAGGGGTTATGCAGAATTGCAAATATTTATAAAGCAAAACAGGGCTTGTGAGTTAACAAGAGTACTTGGACATGCATGCAATATTTCTCTTGTAACTCTAACCGCCCTGTTTGCAAATAGGCTAACATTAATAAATAAGGAGGATAAAATATGAAAATATTGGTGATAATACTAATACTCTTTTCACACATTGTGTTCAGTAGTTGTTCCGATGAAAATTGCATAACCAGCTGTAATACAGAAAGAAGTGAAATAGAACTTATTGCTGAAGAACTTCAAAATCTAATTAATGAACAAAATATAACTGTTGCACATGTGTATTTTTTTGACAACTCAAATAATAGTTGGATTAGTGAGGGTGGATGCAATGATTTTGAAGTAACTTCTCCATTTATAAAAGTCTGTGGCACATATTATCGGCTTGAAAACCTTGTTAAATTCGAGCATGATGTTTCATTAGACTTATTTTTTAGATACTAATTTTAAGGAAAAACAATTATGACAAATTATAAATACTTTTCGGTAACCACTATATTGATTTTTTTTCTTCAATATAGCTTTTGCAATTCCTCCACAAGAGGATTTTTATCATAATTACTATAAAATTGAATCAAAAGGATTTACTGGGAAAGTCCTTACGCGTTCCTCAGGCACAGCATGGAATATTAGTCCATCGCTTGGTGAGCATGTTTCAATGAGCTCAACTTATTCAGGAAGTCTTAACCAAAAATGGATAATTGCCCCTATTGCACCAGATAGTGATGAATTTTATATAATCAATAGAGAAACAGGTTATCCTCTGATGATTTCAGGTAATACAATAAAATGTAATTCAAGCGGAATAACTGAAGACAGTCAACGATTTAAATTTAAAAATATTAATGGGGATTATTTCCAGATTCAGAGTGCTTCTGTTGCGGGTTGTTTCTATAAAAGACAACACACAGTTTATAATGCGTTAGGGCAACAAATTGGTTACTATTATAGCCTTTACTATAGTAC
>CAZJNP010000451.1:0-3142 GCA_964547355.1 uncultured Calditrichaceae bacterium | reverse complement strand
GGCAAAATAGTATAAAAAAAGGCCGCCCCCTTTTGGGACAGCCCCTTTTTTAATTGAAAAAGATTTTATGCGCTTGAACTGTCTTTTGCAGATTAACAATTTGTTCAGCACAATAGGAAAGTTTTTAATCTTCTCCGATCATTTCTTTTACGTAATTGGGCAAGGCAAACGAGGCCTGGTGGATGTCGTAATTATAATACTTCAACCGGTGGGTTTGTACAAAATCAGACACCTTTTTCCTGTCCACCACCTTCGGATTGGTGCCGTTTTTCATGGCAATCTGCGCGCTCCACAGCCCGGTGGGATAGGTGGGCACGTGGAATAACATGGCGAATACCTTTTCTTTTCCGAAAATATCTTTAAAGGTTTGATTGATGGCCATAAACGTACCCTCGTTAAAACGGGGCGCTTCGCCTTGCACGATCAGCGCGCCTTTGTCGTTCAGAATGCGGTGGCAGTGCGCGTAGAACTCCACGGAAAACAAACCCTCCGCCGGACCGATGGGATCGGTGCTGTCCACAATGATCAGGTCGTAGCTGCCGTCGGCCTGTTCTTTAACATACTTGATGCCGTCTCCGATCACCAGGTTTAGTTTGGGATTGTCGAATTCTTTAGCCACCTGGGGGAAAAATTTGCGCGAGGCCTCGATCACCTTTTCGTCGATTTCCACCATAGTGACCATTTCCACCTGGGGATGGCGCAGCACTTCGCGGATTACGCCCCCGTCGCCGCCGCCGATCACCAGCACATTGCGGATATTGCCGTGCGCCAGCATCACCGGATGGGTCATCATTTCGTGGTACTGGAATTCGTCCTTTTCCGTGGTCATGATTACGTTGTCGATCAGCAGGGTTTTGCCGAAGGCGTAAGTGTCCACCACTTTAATGCGCTGGTATGGGGAATGGACCTGGTACAGAATGTCGCCGGTGTAGCGCAGGGAAAAGGCGATATTGGGGTCCTTGTCCGTCAGCCAAACGTTGCGCTGAATTTTTTCAGGAATCACATATTTATTCTGCAAATCCTCGCGCATTTCCGTAATGTTAAAATCAATGCGCTGCAAAAGATTCAGCGTGCCGCGCCGGGTTTCCAAAGCCGAATAATTGGCGGCTTTAAAAATCTTTTTCAGATGATCAAAGGCCTTCCAGGGGTACACATTGTCGCCGCAGGTAAACAGGTCCACGGCCGCGTACTGGTATTCAGGCCAGGTGTGCACCGCCAGGTGGCTTTCCTGAATCACCACCACGCCTGACACGCCGTAAGGCGAAAAATAATGGAAAGTGGTATTGATGATCGTTGCGTTGGCCTCCAGCGCGGCGTCGATCATGCCTTTTTCGATGGCAGCCACATCATTGAGCACATCGGCGTCGCAGCCTAAAAATTCAACTAAAATATGCTGTCCCAAAGCGTCCATTTAAAAAATCCTTTCTTACAAAAAATTCATTCTATTAACTCTATGTGTGCGCCAATTTCATTCAATCACAGCGCGGTAATTTACGCGATTCCTGAGCCAAATCAAACCCGGAAATTTGCGGAGTAATCGTTTTACAAAAAAATTTTTAATTAGATGACAAAAGCGATCAAAGGTTGCAATGTAAGAGGAAAAATTAAGAATTACGAATCGGAAATCTTTGATTGAATGTTCATGTAAAACCACAAATAGGTTCAGTAAAAACAATGAATCGTATAATAAACTTTTCAGCGTTTAAAGTGATAATCTACTTTAGGATTATTCTAAAGCTTGGTGCCTTAGCGGCTTTGCGAGAGCTTAATACTACAACACCTCGATCAATAGTGAAACGGTATGCGGTGACCGGTTCAGGTTTGTAAAAGTTCGGAAATGTTTTGCTCGGTTACGCGTACCGCGCCCGAGGTGTTTAAAAAATAAAGTGCCGGGTGATCCAGCAGAAACACCTGGTAATCGTGGTGGGCCAGTTGATTATAATAGGTTTCCAGCCGACCGCCGGGTATGATGCACAAAAAAAGCACACGTTTGATCTGGGAAAAAAGCAGGGCGTCGCGCTGGTTGATCCACTTTTTGTTTGCCCGGCGGATATCCGTCTCCGGGGCCACAAACAGCAGCTTGTTCTCATCCAGCAGGACCTGTTCCGTGTAAGTGGGCTGGTAGCAGTTCAAATCCCGCGGCAGGTATTTGATGATGTTGGCCCGGATTTGTAAGCCCACGCCCTTTTTGAACAGATATTTTTCCAGCGGGGCCTGCCAGCCGCTGGCAATGGCGATTTCTTCCTTAGTAAGCCGATTAAAGAGAGACAGAGCCGGTTGAAAAATCTCCTGAGGGGTGGCCCTGGAAGCGAAGATGGCGATTTTTTTCTGACTCAGAATTTCCACATTCCCTTTGGTTTCGAATACCAATTCCTCGACCATTGCTTCCTCCGGATAAACGTTGACACTACCCGGTAAATGTACAAATAAAAAACACAGGAAATAAAGGAGAAAAAAATATTTTTCTTTTTAGGATTTACTTTGAGACGACTCTATCTGTAGATTGTCACGAACACACTGTTATGTGTAATAAGAAGTATTGGAAAAGGGATCTGTAAATGTTTTTTGAATATGAGTGATGGAGTGGTAAATGAAAAATTTCAACAATTATGTCTACACATCTACTATAGCGGTACAAGCACAATGAATACATTCAATCGTTGCGTGTATGGTATTAAAGCTAATAAATATATAAAGGAGTCACATATGAATGGTATTTAAATAATCATTATTATCCTTGTCCCTATTCTAATTCAGTTAATTATATTTTCAAAAAAGCAAAACAAGAGACATAAAGAAATAAAAGAAACTTTAGAGAGAATTGAAGAAAAACTGAAGGAATCGCAAAATGAATAATATGAAATATAAAGTTCATCGTTTATAAATCAATATTGAAGATGACCAGGCGAGGTAAGAACAATTTTTGAATAATTTAGAAGGTGAAGTAATTTCAATAATTCCAAACATTGCAAAAACAAGTTTATTTCAGATTTTTGGAACAACTCGTAAAATTGATTTTCTACTTGTTGTGGAAAAAGTTAATTAATTCTTGTGAAAAATTTTTGATTAAACAAGACTTTTAAATAAATACGACACACAACAGGCATTAAATTCAAATGGGTGGAAAGTACTAGAATGATAC
>CAZJNP010000450.1:0-3143 GCA_964547355.1 uncultured Calditrichaceae bacterium | reverse complement strand
CTTCAAAATCAAATTTTGTTTAACGCTATTTGGTTTCGGATAACCGGTATAATCGTTTAAGGGATGCGGACAAGTTCATTCCCACATACTTCAAATGGCTTTGGCAGCCGTGCGTGCAGTCCGAGGCGCCGAAACCAACTACGATGATTTTCCCCGGAGTCTTCTGATTAACCGAACATTCATCCCTCGTTAAATACCTGACGGCAACGATATGTGTTTCTGCGCTCACCGTTAAATAATCGATATGCCAGCGCAATTTTTTGTCTTTTTTTTGGTGCCGTTGAATGCGGGCGGTCATGTTTTTCTTTGCGCTGCCTGTGTAAATATAAAATCCGGCCGGGAAAAACTGGTTACCTAATCTGCCCACTTCAACTTCCATTGCTGGTCGAGTCTTAACAGCAATTGATAGGTGGTTGGCAAACGTTTCGTTGACAAATCGTATAGCTCCAAAATCTGACATCTCACCAAAAGACGCTTTGAATCTTTAACGTTTTGGATTGCTCTTTAAAACCCGGATAAATAAATCGTTTGAATAAAAAAATCCCCGACCGCCATAAGCGACCGGGGATCGGGTGAAGCACAGGTTGGTTTATTTCAGGAACATTACCGCTTTGGTAATCTTCGTGTTATTGGTTTTCAGTTGATAGAAGTACAAACCGGAAGCAACCTGTTTACCGGAATCATCGGTTCCGTTCCAGACGAATTTTTGGGTGCCCTGAGGCAAGTTGCCGTTGAACAACGTTTTAACTTTCTGACCGATCACATTGTAGATGATCAGCGAAGCCTGACCGGTTTTCGCCATATCCACGCGAATTGTAGTGGATGGGTTGAACGGGTTCGGATAAGCGTTGTACAGTTTGGGGCTCTTTACGATCAGGTCGTCACCGGGATCGGAAATGGCGGTGGCGGTTAAAGTCACTTCGCCTTCCAGATCGGTTACTTCGACGGTCTGAATCGGTTCTTCATCATTCGGATCCGGAGTGGTGATTTTAACCTCATACGTTCCGTTTGTTTCGACCGGCAATTCAAAGGTTCCGTCTGAGTTCACGTAGTCGTAAGCGGTCCAATCGCTGGTTCCCTCAGGACGTACATAAACGATGTCGCCGTCATAAGCAGAAGCGGAACCGGTTTTACTCAGAGTGCTGATTTCCACTTTACCATCGATTTTAGCTAACGGAGCGCGAGCCGGCGCAGTTTCTTTTAATGTGAAGTTGATGTTATCCACATCGTGGTCTTCGATGATGATGGCGTCGGCTTCATCCCAGGTTAAGGCGCCGTCATAAATGGACGGTAAGTATCCGAAACCACCCCAGGCCACCAGATAAACCGTGCTGCCCTGCGGGAATACAGGATCAAACGCATAATGTCCGGTGGTATCGATCTTGGCGGTAATCACGCCTACGCTGGTAGCCGTGGTGTAAGCCGTCACTTCGCCGGTTTTTACGGGATTGCCGTCTTCATCCTGCACAAAACCAGAGATAGCATAGGCATTGTCGGTGTCGATGCTGTCCAGTGCAAAATCGATGCCGGTCACGTCTTCGTTCATGTGGTAAACGATCGGATCAGCCGTAAGATAGGTGGCTTTGCCATCGTAAAATTGAGCGAAGAACAGTGAATCCGTGTAGCAGAAGCCCACCAGTGAATCTTCTTCTAACATGGTTACGCCGTTAATCGTGTAGTTGCCGTTTTCGTTCGTAGTGGCTTCGTACGCCTGATATAGATTGGTAAAGAAGTTGTAGCTGACGAAAGCCAGATGCGCGCCTTCGATCGGCAATCCGCTTAAACGGCTGGTGACCGTACCGCTGATGCTGAACGGAGCAACCGTGGCTTCGGGCAAATTAAAATTGATGTCGGAAACATCGTCCTGAACCTCCACAGGAATCGCGTCTTGCGGCATGTACACGCTGTCATAGAATACATGGTACATATACTCATCAAAGAATGCCTGCAACCGAACGATGTAAGTTCCGGTGGCTACTTCCATGGTATAATCGCCATTGGAATCCGGAATGGCTACGTAAGGACGTCCCTTGTTCAGAGAATACGCCATGATGGTGACGTTTTCGTACTGATCGGCGTTGGATACATGGCCGGACAGAATCTTCATTTCTTTCAGAATAATGGGATCCATGGTCGTGGGGCCGTTAACGGCCAAAACGCCCCAGTGGGTGAGGGTAGTATCGGTTGCCGCCACATAAATCACGTAATTTCCGCTCATCATTTCCAGGCTGAAGTCGCCGTTGGCATCGCTTTCAGCGAAATACGAAGCCCACTGCGTGGCCAGATACGGCAAGGTGAAGTGGGTTTCATATTCCCGGAAATCGTTGATGTCGATATCATCGGAAATTTTCAGGAAATACACTGTGGTAGCAACGCCTTTTCCCTTAAAGGAAACGTTTCCGGTAACCGGCTGTAAATCGGTGCGTTTGTGCAGCTGAATATCGTAGTTTACCGGATCGGCAGTGGCCACTTCAACATCCGCACTAAAAGGCTGGTACAGAAAAGAATCAAGACTGGAGATGGTGTAAGTGTGACCAACCAGCACCTGCAATGCATAGGCCCCGTTGTCGTCGGTGAAAACCGGCAGTTTAAAGCTGATGGTGTCGTCTTTAAACGTGACCAGCATTTTGTACCCGGCCACCGGTGTACCGTCGTCCGCATCGGTCACGGTGCCGCTGAGGGTGGTGAGAAACTGGGCCTGAGTAAATCCGGCAAATACAAATACCATCATTACAACGGCCAGTAATTTGAATGTTGCTAAGCGACTCATAGAAAGTCCTCCTTTTGTTTGGTTAATTTATAATCATTGTCGCTTTATTAGATACAAGAACCGTGCCATAAATAATCGTATGTCTTGCTAACCAGGCTCGAATAATGACTCTGCGTAATCCACAAAATAACAACAACTTCCGGACGTGGGTTTTAAGCGCATCACCAGGAACTTTTCCATGAGTAGTCATAACCTACGAAAAAAATGCATAGCTATGAAAAAAATGCATAGTTTTTTTTCATAGCCCCTAAAAAAATATAAGTAAATATGTTGATTCTTTTAGCGCGTTTATTGAAAAACAAACATTATACGAAAAGAAGTTAAAAGAAGATCCGTACACCAAGCATTGTTTTATCAGCATCCGAAGTAACAT
>CAZJNP010000449.1:0-3150 GCA_964547355.1 uncultured Calditrichaceae bacterium | reverse complement strand
AACCTACGCGCTGAAGGATCATTTCCGCTTCATTCATTTGCGTCCACGGAAATAATTTTGGTAAAAAGGAATGTAGGCACGGAGTTTTATCCGGCTTTTTTTCGGCCGCATGCCGTTTCCGCGTTTTAACAAACACAAGAAATTTCATTAATTGATATTAGGAAGAATAAATTTACCCGTTTTGATTTGCAATCCGATGTCTTTTGTAAAGAAACCAATATCGTAACAGTAAATAGACCTTAATCTCTAAACGTACTTTTTTGGGGGGGGAGGGAAAAATGAAATATTTTATCATATTGCTTTTCGCCGCCTTAGGATTTTCTCTTACCAATTGTGACAACACGACAAGCACGGTAAAGACGGAGAGCGCTCAAATTGTGTTTATTTACGCACAGCATAATACTGTTTACTGGGACGAAGAAAACTACACGGTTACCCCTAGGGCAAACACCGAGGCGTTTGGCGTCCTGTTTGCTGACCCGCTCCCTGAATTTGAGTACTTTGTGGCGGGAGATTCGATCATACGCGGAGGTGACAAAATAGAGTATTTACCCGGATATATCATCTTTGGTCTTACCGATGATTTCGAATTTAGAATCTTTGATAATCTCTCGCCGCTCAAAGTTGAGGTAAAAACTTCCGCCGGTAAACTGAACGGCGAAATCTCTCTTCCGGATTCTTTTGTTTCCATAAATTTAAGCGAAAAAGACACCTTGCAGCTGGGGCAGCCCTTTACCATTTCCTGGCAAGGCGGCAGCGCAGATTTTTACTCCGTTTCTTGTAATTACGAATGGCTCGACGAGAATCGTAACTGGCAATATACCGATTTAGACACCTTCGTAACCGGCAATTCCATCACCTATCCGGGTTCGGTTTTCAATCATAGCGGCCGCATTAGTTACATCAGCATCCAGGCCATGAACGGCCCTTTTCCCAACCCCGGCGCCAGAGGAAACATGACCGGAGACGGCAGCGGGTTTCTGTACTATATGATAGATGATAAGAGTCCGGAAGACGATACCGTCATAGTAGGTTTCGGATTAATTGACAAAAGTTCATTGGGCAAACAATCCTCGCACAAGATGCAGGGCAGAAACAAAGTTTCCGTTCAGGAAAAAATCAGAAATATAATCACAGGGATCTAAGATCAATTCGATGAGAATATTATGAAACTCAGTAAATCAGTCGGCACAACGCTTATTCTTTCCGTGTTGTTCTACATCATTCTATTTTCACTATCCTTTGTAGACACAGGGAAAATTGATGCCATCGTGATTTTTATAGCGCTCACACCGTTTATTATTTGGCTCATTGCTTCGGGTAAGTTAAAAGAGATTAAAGGGCCGGGCGGCATCGGGCTTTCCTTAAAAGACCAGGTGGAAAAAAACGTAACGCCGGAAGAAGAAGCGCGCGCCATTGAGGTGAAACCGGAAGTCGTACTCACAAAGGGCACACCGCCCATCTTATCCGACATTGAACCGGATCAGGCACCCTCTACCCTGTCTTTTGTAATCGGACAAAAGAACTATTATGTGAATCAGGCCATAGAATACTTTTTGGATCGGCTGAGCGCTTTCGGGACGCTGAAATACATCCTTTTTAACGATGGACAGGGCGTCTTCAAGGGGCTGATGCGGGCCGACGATTTTTCCGGATTTGTACGCAACGGGACAGTCGTTTCAAAAATCGAAGACGGAACCATTTTAGACGATCCCAGAGTTATCACCCATGCCATCACTACAAAGGAAAGTTACCGGGATGCTTTGAACGCCATGGATCGATATCAGGTTGCTTATCTACCGGTAGTAAATGCTCAGGGGCGTTTCATCGGAATTGTGAACCAGGACGAAATCGTCCGAAAAATATTGACGAATGTGCTGCGTGAGGCATAAATAACACTTCTGATAGGAAACGACAATTCTGTTATTGTTTAATTTATGTTGTAAATGTAAGAATGATTTTTTTGCATTGGTTGTAATCTGTTTTTATATTTAAGGCTTTGAAAATTTAGAGCATGAAAAGGAGTGATGAATAATGGCAATGGTATGTGAGATTTGCGGTAAAAAGCCGATGGTCGGAAATAATGTGAGCCATGCACACAATAAAACGAAACGCCGCTTTATGCCCAATTTGCAGAAAATCCGAGTGCAGACTCCCAGCGGCGTAAAACGCATGCGTGTTTGCACCAGTTGCATTCAAGCGAACAAGATTCAGAAACCTGTCCTGTAAAATAGAAGCTGACCGATGGTCAGCTTTTTTTATCTGTATTCCTCATCAAAAAATGCCGGGTCTAACCGATAATCCCCGAATCCGGTCATATCCACAAACACAAAAGTTTTTCTGAGCGCATAGTAGCGCCACACTTCATAAGGTTTGGTGCCCATTTCAAAAGGATGACGTTCAATATCGTCCGGCGGTCCAAATTTTATCAGAATTCTTCCCCGATCGGTGCGCCATCCATCCTGCCCCATGACGCTAAAATATTTATTGGCGTAATTCACCCGCCGGAAGTATTCGTTTTTTAGCTCGTTACGTGCGGTGGAGGGATCAGGATCGCGCTCTTTCCAAAAACGCTTAAAGAACGCCTGCTTTTCTTCCAGGCTGGCCTTCATATAAACATCCAGTGTATCGGGATCCAGAATATAAGCCATTTGCTGTAACGCCACATCGATATCTTCTTCGGTATGGGGCATATCCGACCAGTAAAACGAAAACTGCTGGCTTTTTTTCACGGTGCCCCTCTCCGTTTTAATCGTAACTTCCATGGTATATTTGCTCTTCTTAAAGCGCTCTCTGGCTATATTGATCCAGATCGGAGTAACCTGGGCGGTTATCTCTTTAACCATCGTTGTATCCAACTCATTTTCTCTTTTTTTATCATACATACGGTAACGGATTTGTGCGGTAGCCGGAATTTCTTTAACAAATAAATCGTAAAACACGTAAAAGTGCCCGGCGCGGATATTAAAATTATTGCCGTAAGCCGGAATCATATTCAATACATGGCCGGAAGAATCAAACCGCACCTCCTGTGCAATTAACAAATCACTCATGGCGATTTTTTTCTGAGAAAAATCTTTAACCGATATTTCCACTTTACGCTGGGCGGTTTTATTGGAATTCAAATCATTCGCCTTCGCTAAGAACATG
>CAZJNP010000448.1:0-3151 GCA_964547355.1 uncultured Calditrichaceae bacterium | reverse complement strand
GTATGTTCCTATTCTGATATGCTAAAGCAAACTGGTAAAGTTTTACCTTAGCTCCCTTCGACAAGTCGTTAGACCCGACCATTAACGGGCTCCGGGAGTTCAGGTAAGTAATATCCTGATACGCCAAAACAGACAGATAAAATTTTACCTCAATTTCTCAGTTACTACGAGACGCTGTTTTTCGGAAACGACCATGTAATTTTAGGTACATCTATATCATTGGCAGAGATCAACAAAGCATGATTCACAAACTTGCGGAGGAATCATGAAAATCATTCGCTTTTCTCTTGTTCTCTTCCTTTACGGTTTATTGACGGCTCAGCCGAATGACAGTCTTTTTCAATTTTTGCCTTATTATTTGCGCAGCGAAGAAATCAGAACCATGCCCATTCGCAATCTTGACGATTTGCTTAATCTTTATCCCGGGCTCGTTAATATGGAGGACGGTTGGCATTTGCACGGAAGCCGTCCGGATGAAATCGGTTACTATCTCAACGGCGTTAACAGCACCGATCCCATGACCGGGTTAAACGGCGTTTACATCATCCCGGAAGCCATCGAGCGGTTCTCCGTGATGCCGACCAATGCACCGATCACATTCCAAAACGGCACCGGCGGATTTGTTTCCGTGCGCCTGAAAAGAGGAACCCTCGGACACCATGCTTCCTTCAAAATACACAGCGACCGTTTTGCAGAAAAGGGAAATCAGTTCTTATCTACCTATACCTACCGGGATCAATATTTGACCGGACTATTTAGCGGACCGCTGTCCAAAAAAGGACGCTATTTCATGGCCGTAGAAAAAAAGGACATCGGAGACACCCGTAAAAGATTCAGCTCGGGATTTGTGTTCAGGGATCTGATTGATCAGAATCGTAACAATTTTCATTATGGCGGCATACCGGATACTATCCACACATTGGCCTATCCCGATGGGTTCACGCCGAAGAATCATCTCAACCAATGGGCGGTAAACTCTACGGTTTATTTCAATCTTGCCCCGGTTGATGTGGAACTTACCGCTGTTTACCTGTGGCAAAAAAAATATTTTAATGATACGCCTATGCTGCACATCCTCAATCAGCGCGAACAATATCTGAAAAGCGACCACCTGTTTCTTTCTTCCGACATTTCCGGTCACTACGAAAAATTCAATTACCGGTTGAATCTGAATTATTACCAGCGCCGCTCGGAAATGTTCGACGCTTATCTGGGCGATCGGTGGAAGTTCTGGTACGACAGTCTGGAAGTGGCCAATGCTTCAGACGGGCAGATTCAACTTGGGCGCCGCTATTTCGCAGGATACTCCTATGATCTCAATGGTTTTCGCTTTTTTCAGAACGGAACATTGATGCACGATTATCAAAAATCCTATCAAAGAAAACTTGGAATGGCAGGTGACGTTATCTGGAAAATTAATAAGCGACATGAGCTTCGGGCGGGGTTGAATCTCAATCAATACCTGTTTCGTGCCTATTCGATAAGCCCTTATATTTTCAATTGGCTCAATTATCTATGGCCTGCCGCCGAAAAATTGGATGATTTATCCGACAGCGATTTTATTTCCTACCTCAACAATAATTACGGATACGACATACGAGGGAACCTTTTGAACCACGGATTAGACGGTCCCAAGGAACCGTTATTCGGTTCTCTTTATCTGGAAACCCGTTCAAACGTCCGCGATATCATCTTTACCCCCGGCCTGGTGGTTGCTTATTACGACACCAAACAGCTTGGTCTCAGGCATCCCGAGGCGCCGGAACGTAACAGCACCACCGAGCAGATCGCCGAACAGGAATGGTACGTACACAAACCTGTTGTGCGTTTGAACCCTCGCCTGGGGCTCTTCTACCGCCAATCGGAACAAACGTTTTTCGCATTTAATATCGGCCGCCATTCCATGTTTCCTAAGTTGCAAAATGTTTATCTCAGTACTACCCTTTTTAACTACGATTTTCGCGGAACGCTCACTCAAACCCTAAAGATCACTGATCCGCGCATGGTTCTCGATGTCCTTCCGCTCCAGACAGACCAGGTGGATTTTTCCGTAACCCACTGGCTGTCCCGGACCTGGCGCATGAAATTAACTGCCTTTTATAAAAAAACTTCCCATCTGGTGCGGCTGAAAAGGCAGACGGTTTACGATACCGCCTATTACATCGTACTGTCTAGTGGCGACCAGTCGGAATTAAGAGGACTTGAATTCAGTGTCGCTTCCGGCAGGATGCACGGTTGGCGCTTCGATTTTTATTACAATTACAGCGACTATAAAGGAACCGGTTCCTTTGAAAAAGAACATTTCAGAACTCTTTTTCTATCCCACACCGATCTGGCGCCCCTCGATTTTCAATTGAAGCACCGCCTGACATTTAACCTAGATTTCCGATTTCCGGAATCCGTTCCTTCTAAACTGTTTCGTGCCAGTGGCATGAGTCTGACCGGACGCATCAGCAGCGGACATCCATACACACGTATACGGGATATTTCGGTCGACCCGGACGGAATGTTTAACCCTTACACCATCGGAGTAGAATACAGTTCCCCATACTATACGCAATATCTCATAGAACCGAAAAATAGTTCCACTACTCCGTGGACCAACACCTTCGATCTGCTGCTCTATAAAGAGATTCCAATAAAACCGTATTTACGCCTGCGTCTTTTTGCCCAGGTATTCAATGTGCTGAACACCAAAAATGTCCGGAACGTGTTCGCTACCACCGGTCAGCCTGATCAGGACACCTTTACCACCAATCCCGATCTGCAGAAAACGGGTCTCGAACGATTCGGTCCATACCTGATCGACATGTACAACAGCATCAACATCCGGAACGGCCAGGCTTACTGGGACCTGCTGGGCAAACAGCTCTACGGCCATCCCAGACAAATTCTACTTGGAGCTGAAATCATCTTCTGAAAAAGCGGGGACGTTATCCAGAGCTGTCTTTTTTTCCGCTGGTTTTGTGAAAATTTTATAATGACGCTCTTTCGATCGGGAGGATTTTCCAATGAGAAATCCTCTGTTGCAAATAGACGGATAAAACCATTTCTTTGGCAAATGACCTCCGTCGTTTAAGCGCCAAAGGCAGCGGCGCTACTGTAAACCCATAAAATCCTTTCCCCTTTCATTCTGCAGACGGCTGTGAGC
>CAZJNP010000447.1:0-3158 GCA_964547355.1 uncultured Calditrichaceae bacterium | reverse complement strand
AAACAAACCAGAGCGGCAGATAGTTGGCCATAATGTATCCCTTATCCAACAACATAAAATCATCGAACCGGTTGCGATTCAGAAAAGTAAACGAAAGCCCCAGACGACGGTAAAGCCATACCTGCTGTTCCATGTACGAAAATTCGCTTTTTTCAACCACAATCTGATCCGGCGGCCCGAACAGAATATAGACCAGCCCAAAGTCCGATTTCCATCCGGGCAGGCCACCGTTGGTGAACAAGCGGTTTGCATTTTCGATGCGTCCATAGTACTCTTCGAAAATCTCATTCTTCGTCGTAAGCGGTGTGGGATCCTTGGATTTCCAGAATCTGTTCAAGGCTTCCTGGCGTTGATCGATAGGTACCTTTTTTAATTGATTAATCTGATCCTCAGTGGCAACAAAACGAAGTTCTTTTAAGGCGTCTTCGTATTTTTTAAACCTCAAGTCAATCGGGGATTGAATAACAGCGATCTGTTTTTCAGAAGTAGCCTGTAAAGCCGGGTTTTCGCATGACTGTGTAACCGCCAAATGGTACTTGCCGGGCGGTAAATCGCGCAAGGAAAGGCGTAAGGAAAAGGCCGGGTCATGCTGTCCGGCTCGTACTTGCTGGGCAAAGCTTCTTACACAAACACCCTGCTCATTTCGAAATTCGATCCGGGTTAGCAATCCGTCTTTAACCTCAGGCACATTATAGGCTTCAAAATAAACCGTAATATCGTGATGACTCGGAGCCAGTGCGCTGCCGATATACGGAATACCTTTACCGTCAACGCGCCCGCCTTCCTCGGCGGAAATAAGTACAGAACTTAAATGAAAACTTCCGTCATAATAATCAGGAACATTCAGTTCGATTTTCTTAATCATCTGCCGGGGCGCATGTTTGTCTTCGATTTGAATCAGCGCGCGATAATGGCCGGGCGCCAATCTGAAGGGAAATAAAAATACCTGATTCAAACGTGGATTTATAGTCGCTGTAAAATCGGTGCAGATAAACTTCTTCGTAAATGATTTTTCCAGAACTTTCGTCTCCAAACGATCAAATAAATAAACGGTGACGGTGACATCCGTTTCAAAAATACCCTGATTTTTAACGAATTGTAATCGAGAGTTGTCGATCTTCAAGTACAACTCCACGTATGTTTTGCCGGAAATTTTCGATTTGTAAGTAAAATAATCAACAGGAAGAGGCTGAGCATTAAGATGAATGGAAAAGAAAAATACAAATAAAACAACAAGGGTTGTGGCAAAATAAAATGTGATCCGATTATGGGGATGGTTTCCCCCTGACTGTCTTAATAAAGCTTCCATGCTTACGGCTCCTCCCTCGGTTAAAAACCCCTTTTTCCTGCAATTCTCTCTCCTTCTCCTTTACCCTCTCTTACGTTTATAGTCGGTATGTTTTGAAGAAATTAAATCGGACGGTTAATTATTATGCAGTGGAATGGGAAAAAATGGGTGTGGAAGGTTTAGGGGGATAAGAGTATGGAGTATGGGATATAAGGGTACATAAGGTACGTTTTTAGGCGCAAAGATTGACATGGTCCAGTTAAAGACTTTTTAAATCGTTTAGACCACAGCCCTTTACCTTATACCTTATTACTTATATCTCCACCCAACTCCCGGTACCGGAAACAATCGACCAGGTGATCGTTGACCATACCGGTGGCCTGCATATGGGCATAAATGATGGTGGTACCGACGAATTTGAATCCCCGCTGTTTCATATCCTTGCTGATGGTGTCGGAAAGAGGCGTGGCAGCGGGAATTTCATCCAGGGTACGCCACTGGTTAATAATGGGGCGGCCTTCTACAAAATCCCAAATGTACCGGTCGAAACTGCCGAATTCATCCTGCACCTTTAAAAACGCCCGGGCGTTGGACACGGCCGCATTAATCTTGAGCCGGTTGCGAATGATCCCCGCGTCTTGCAACAACCGGTTTAGGTCTTGTTCCGTAAAGGCAGCCACTTTTTGCGGATCAAAATCGGCAAAGGCCTTTCTGAAATTTTCCCGTTTATACAGAACCGTACGCCAGCTTAACCCGGCCTGAAAGCCTTCCAGAACCAGAAATTCAAACAATTTCTGATCGTCGTGCACAGGCACCCCCCATTCCTGATCATGATATGCCACATACAGGGCGTCATCTTCAGGTACCCATCCGCAACGCGTCATGGCTACGCCTCCTCTCCGATTATCGCTACGGCGCGCACCGGCGCACCATCCGCCCGCTGAATCTTTAATGGAAATACTGCCAAGTGATATCCCTTTCCTGAAGTTTTTTCCAAACAACAAAGATTTTCTAAAATCACCAGATCATTCCTGAGTAAAATCCGATGCACGGGCAACGACTCCGAATCAAGCGCATCTACCGAAGGCGCATCGATTCCTACTCCTTTTAACCCCAATACAGAAAGACGTTGCGCCAATTCTTCGTTAAAATAAGGTGCGGACTGAAAATATTCTTCACTGCCCCATTTCTCCGCCCAACCGGTATAAAAAAGAACAAAATCAACGGACGTTTCGTTAAACCGCTCCGGGATTACTTGGGCAGGGATTTCCGGATTATTCAACCGGCTGAGGTCAATGGTTACGGCGGAGCCAAAAAAGGCCGAAACGGGATAGTCGTCAAGCGTTTTACCACTTTCCAGTACATGAGCCGGCGCGTCAAGATGCGTGCCAGTGTGCGAAGTAAGCGCTAGGATTTTTTCCCGAAACCCATCATCGGCAATGTCGGCCAAAATTTCTACCCGCGCTTCGGGCGTTCCCGGGAAAACCGGCATATTGCTGTGAATAAAATGGCTGAGGTCAACAAATTCCAACTTTTTTCTCCGTATTCACTCTTTCTGCCCGCACAATAAAAACATGGGAAATTCCTTTTCCTCTCCACTGCTGATGACTTTTCGTATTACATAAATTTCCCGGTGACGCAGATTGTTAAAACCCATTTTCCCCAGCTCCATGCTCAGTTGTTCGGGATCAAATCCAAAATGCGGAATGAGCTCTGGGTCGGAGTGGAAATCTCCGCCTTCCGTAAACAAATCGGCGATGCACAAACTCCCGCCGGAATTCAGACGGTCATAAAAAATCGCCAACAAATGGAGATGGTCTTCGATATGGTGCAGCGACATGCTGGTGTAAATTAAATCGTACTTACCGGC
>CAZJNP010000446.1:0-3160 GCA_964547355.1 uncultured Calditrichaceae bacterium | reverse complement strand
GAATAGGAACATACTGAAAAATTATAAAAATTTTGTCATAAAATAGCAATAAAAAATAAATGTTTTTTGTACCGTGAGGAATTTTATGGCCGCTTTGTATAGTGTATGATTCCTGTCCGGTAAGATTGTAGTAAACTTCCATTGGGAATTTAAGCTACAATCTGTGGTAAAAGTTAAGACCATCAAATAGAGCGCTCTGGATGCCCGATCACGCGGGCATGACAGTACATTGTTGTCATTTCCTTCCTAAGGTATTCAGGTAAAAAAACCTTTGCAAAACACTGAGGTTTGCAAAGGTTTTATATTGTATTGAATCGATGATGCCTCCGGGATCACGACCCTTTCATGATCTTGAACGTCTCTTCGATTTGATCCGGTTTTTTGGTAAAAAGGCTGACCAGGTAGGTGGCCAGCAGGCTTAGGATAAAAGCCGGCACCAGTTCGTACATCTGAGCTTTGAGGGCCGGAATATTGTACCAGACGATGGTGACCACCGTTCCGGTAATCAATCCGGCGAAGATTCCACTGCGCGTGGTACCTTTCCAGTAGAGCGCTAAAATCGAGGTGGGGCCCAGCGCCGCACCCAGTCCGGCCCAGGCAAACAGCACCAGCCAGAAAACCAGTTGTTTGGCCGCTAATCCTAACAACAAAGCCACGACGACCAAAACAAATACGGTAACCCGGCTGTAAACGACCATTTTTCGCGGATCCAGGGTTTGTCCCTTTTTAATGACTTTTTCGTACAGGTCACGGATCACACTGGAAGCCGCCACCAGCAATTGCGAATCGGCTGTGGACATGATGGCCGCGAAAATGGAAGCCACCACGATGCCGAACAGAATGGGGTGCAGGTGCATTTCCGCTAACACAGGATACAGCTTTTCCGTATCTCCGCCCGGCAACATATTTACTTCCGGGAAATATACCCGGCCGACCAAACCGATGAACAGCGCGCCCCAGGCCATGACCACGTTCCACACGGTTCCGACTACGGCGGAGTAGCGCAGTTGCTCGGGATCGTCGATGGACATGTAGCGGGCAATGATGTGCGGATTGCCGGGCGAACCCAGACCGATGCCCAGAAAACCAATAGCGCCGCCCACAGACAGGGCAAAGGGATCGATAAATTTGGGATCGAGCAGTTTAAGTTCGGCGATCACCGAGGACGGACAGCCGTGATTCAGAATGGCGACGATGGGTAGCAGCACCAGAGCGAAGATCATGAAAAAAGCCTGAATCATGTCCGTTAAACTGACGGCTAAAAATCCGCCCACCATGGTGTAAAAAAGCACGATGCCGGCGGTAATCAGGACGCCGGTCAGGGGATCGATGGAAAAGCTGGCGGCAAAGGCTTTACCGCCGCCGACGAACTGGGCCGAGACGTAACTGATCATAAACAGCAGAATGACGATGGCCAGGGTGGAACGCAGCAGACCGTTGGCGTCTCCGAAACGGGCGGCAAAAAAGTCGGGCAGGGTGATGCAGTCAAAATACTCACTGGCGCGGCGCAGTCGGCGGGCGTAAAAAAGAAACAAAAGCAGCTCCACGATGATGTAGCCCACCACCGCCCACACCGCGGCGGCGCCCATCTTGTACGCCATACCCGTAACGCCCAGCAGCAACCATGAACTGCGGCCGGAGACCACCGCCGAAAGGGCCACCACAAAACGGTTCATCTTGCGTCCGCCGATGAAGAATTCGTGCATGCCGGCAGAAGAAAATCGGGCGGCGAACACCCCGATCAGACTTACGATGACCAGGTAACCGATGAATGCGCCGATGCTGTAAATATTGGTATGTAAGGCAAGAGCGGTGCTTTCCTGCATTTATTTTCCCTCCTTAAGTTTAGCAGCCAGGATAATGGCAAGGATAATGATGACCACCGTAAGAACAACCATGGCGGCGATAAAGCTCCACATAATTTCTATCCTCCTGCGTATGGTGTTAGGAAATAAAATATTTTAGGGATTTAATAAAAACACGGCAAGGGGCAAAAAGAATTTCTTTTGGGGGGGCGATGGGCTTGGAAATTTTTGGTGAGCCAGCCTATTGAAAAACTAAAAAATCCTTTTGGTATGTATTTTTTATTCATAACGAATTTATAAAAACGGCTCTTCTGTATTTTGTTTTCAACAGAATGAATGTATGTTAAATAGAAATAGGACTGGTTATGAAAATTCTTTACGGTAAAAATGAAATTTTGGTCAACGACTTTTAACTTTTATAGCTGACCAAAATTTCATTTTCAAATACTTGTCAGGAAATCATCTTATTTCAACAAAATCATTTTTCTTGTTTTAACATAATCTCCTGCAATTAAACGATAAAGGTACAGGCCACTGGATACCTTTGACCCGTCAAATATTAATTTATGGTAACCGGCTGGTTGTTTTGTTTTTGAAAAGGAAAATACTTTTTGACCGAGAATATTGAAGATTTCGATACGCACATCGCTGGTTTTGGGAAGCCCATAAACGATGTTTGTAACCGGATTAAAAGGGTTGGGATAGTTTTGTTTTAACATAAATGTTTTTGGTATGTCCGAATTCTCTGCTAATGCGCTGGGCGATTGATACTCGTAACAACCCATATCGATGCGATTTTCGGATATTCTGGGATTTCCGATTAAATCATATTCCGGCAAACCTAAACCGGTCGTATCCGGATCACCTGCATTACGGCAGGGAGATGAAGATGAAAGCTGACAGGGATCAGGACCAGAATCAGTAAATTGTGGATCATCATCTATATTTCCATCTCCTTTTATTACCAAACCATTATTATTTGTGACGATTCCCCAGCTTCCATCAATATCTTCCAAATCCGAATTATTAACTTCAACTGTGTCCGGGTCATCGGAACTACAAAACTCAACTTCTCTGCCTGGATTAAATAGAATACAGTTTTCAATAATAAGATGTGAATTTTTCTCTAAATAAACACCGCTGCCTGAATTAGAGTATAAAGTACAATTAATTAATTTTGAATCGGAATTATAAAAGGCAATTCCTCCACCATGATTTGCAGTATTATTCCTAAATAAGATATTGAAAAAAGACAGGACATTGTTCTGACAATGAATACCGCCGCCATCTGAGGAACAAGTGTTGTTTTCTAATTTAATATTGACTAAAGTTGGACATGATGAAGTCATCAACTC